>DAIPKT010000082.1:0-2933 GCA_036769645.1 bacterium
CCTTACCAACAAAACCTGTGCAGTCAATCTCATAACCAGCGTATCGGGAAATATCTGCCTTATATTTCTCCTGAAAAGCCATTACTGCTTCCAGGGTGGTGAGATAGAAATAGTTTCTTGCCTTTTCATCATCAGCTATCTTAAATCCTTCTTTTTCTAAAACAGTATGAAGAGCCTTTACTTGTTCTCCTCTATCTTTCCATTTTATATTGACATTAAAATCGTGACACCAAACTGCTGGTTGTTTTTGAATTTCAGCTAACTGTTTTTGAAGCTGGGTAATTTGTTGAATCAGTTGTTGAATAAGGACCTGCATCTCGCTAATTGTCATTGCTTTTGCGCTTTGGAGATTTCCAGCAAAAAGACAAACTGCTAAAACAGCACTAATTAAAACAAATTTTTGAATCCTTCTCATATTTATTTTTTGGTGTAATGGCTTAATTTTTTTCACTACATTATTCAGAGTCGACCTTTAATTTCTCCCTCTGAAATTTGCTTTTGAAGTCCAACACCTAAGAATAGATTTTAAGCTCAAAGTGTTGCAGTTTAGGGTAGAATTTCCCCACCTTCCCTAATTTAAATTATATTCTTTATAAAAATCTTGTTAAGCCCCTGGGTTACGGAATGTGTTTGAATATCTACAGCTTTCTCTTAATTCCTTTAAATTTGGTGTAAAAATTTGTGTTATCTTCAATGTTTTCAAAAACAACTGTCTCAGGACCGATATTGCAATTTGAGCCAATGAGAACCCCTGGCATGAAGGAGCAATGAATTCCAGTTTTTGAATTCTCTCCCATAATTACACCTAAAGAATCCAAGCCTGTGCCGATTTTTTTGCCTTTGACAATTGATTTTATTTCGCCACGGTCAATTCGCACATTAGCGGTAATATTGCCAGCTCCCAATCTACAACCTCGGCCAAAGATTGAATCGCCAAAATAACCAGAATGAATATGAATATCTTCTTGAAAAATTGATCGAGTCACTTCAGCAAAAGCGCCAATTAAAACATTATTTTCTAAATTTGTGTATTCTCTAATTAAAGAATTATTACCAATGAGACAATTTTCGCCAATATAACAAGGTCCCTTAATCACTGCTCCTTCATAAATTTTGGTGTTTTCATCAATATAGACATTGTTATCAATAATCACATTTTTTGAAATGATGGCGGTTTTGGCAATTTTTGGGGTTAGATATTGGTCCATCAAAGTTTTTGTTACTTCAAACAAATGCCAGGGATATTTAAAGGAGCTTAGCTCCTTTTCAGCTATCACTACTCTCACTTCTTTCTCTTTCATATAAAGAGAGAGGGCATCTTCATAAGCATACATATGTTCAGGAATTCTTTGATAATAATCTAAAAATTCTTTTGGCAAAAAATAAATTCCTACCACCTTTATATCTGAGAGTTCCTTGCCTTTTTCTGGCTTTTCAATTAAATTTTTAACTCGATCTCCTTCTAAATCCAAAATTCCGTAAAGTTGAGGATTATCAGTTTTTGCCCCAACTAAAAGGAGCTTAGCTTTTTTTGAAGATTTTTGTTTTTTTAGAATCGGCTGAATATAGTCTCCTCCATCAAATCTCTCGGCATTTAAAACAAAAAATTGCTCTTGGAGTAAATTTTTTGCTTGAAAAAGGGCATTGCCCATTCCTTTAGGTTCTGGTTGAATAACATATTTAATATCAACCCCTAAATCATAGTTTTTCAATTCTTCTTCAATATCTTTTTTAGGCCCTTGAACAACAATAATATCTTTAATTCCGGCTTTTTTTAAACTCTTAATTGTGTACCAAATTAAAGGCCGACCCATTATTTTAAGGAGGCTTTTATGTTGATAATTTAA
Organism: bacterium; assembly: GCA_036769645.1. Classification (GTDB taxonomy): domain Bacteria; phylum Patescibacteriota; class Minisyncoccia; order Minisyncoccales; family DG-74-1; genus DAIPKT01. Next base: position 1,848 of record DAIPKT010000082.1, read on the forward strand.
TGGCCAAAATCTGGATGATTCTCCAGCTGCTAGAATTACTGCTTGCATAAATTAAAAATAACTTTGGCTAATTTATTTGGATCATGAACTATTGGTCCAGAAGGGAGTAAAATATTAGCTCCAATGAATTTTTTATCTCGAATTAATTTTTTATCGAACTTTACCATCTCAAGCCAGAGAGGCATTTCTTTTCTAAAAGTAGCTAAGCGCTCTGGTGAAGGTTTTTTTGTATTGTAAATTATATAATCTAATTCCCCTCCTAAATATTTTTCTATTTCTTTGACAAAATCTAAAACTGTGAAATTATTTGTTTCACCAAATTTTGTCATCAAATTACAGATATAAACTTTTTTCGCTTTACTTTTTCTTATTGCTTCTGAAATTCCCTCAATTAATAAAATTTGGACCAAAGATGAATATAGATCTCCCGGCCCAATGGTAATCAAATCTGCTTTTTTAATTGCTTCCAAAGCCTTGGGATAAGCCTTGGCTCTTGGTTTCAAAAAGACTTTTTTGATTTTTAAATTTCCATTATGTTTTGGGATGTCAATATTTTTTTCTCCTTTTATAATTTTTCCATTTTCCAAAATTGCGTAAAGATTGGAGTTATCTAAGGTGGCTGGAAGGACTTCATTTTTGATATTTAAAATTTTTCCAAATTCTCTAAAGGTCTTTTCATAATCTTCAGTGATCAGTTTCAAAGCAGTGAGGAAAATATTGGCAAAGTTATGGCCATTTAAGAAACCTCCTTTGAACCGGAAGTTAAAAAGGTTCTTAATAATTGGAGAAACATTGGCCAGGGCAAGAAATGCCCTTCGAATATCACCAAGGGAAACAATTTTATAATCTTTTCTCAATCTTCCAGCTGAACCACCAGAATCTAACATAGAACAAATTACTGAGATTTTTATTGGATATTTCTTTAATCCGACCAAAACTGCCTTTGGCATAGCATTACCTCCGCCAAGACAGACAATTTTTTTGTTTGTTTTTACCATCTACTTATTATGAGAATGTTGAATAATTGAGAGTGTTGAATAATTACTAATTTTGCTTAGGCTTTTCTCTCGGAGAGAGAATTCAAGG
>DAIPKT010000083.1:0-2933 GCA_036769645.1 bacterium
CTCACTGTTGGACGGGAATTAAAAATGATAGAATTAAAAGAAGAGATTAAAAAATTGAAAGAAGAACTAGGAAAATATAAAGGTCGGAAATAGACATTAATAAAAAATTATCAAAATTATGAAAATTGAAATTGGCATCCCAGGTGTTAAAGAGATTGACCTACCTGAATACGATTATTTGAAAATAAGAAAGAAGTTAGAAAGTTTATCTGAAGAATATAGAAAAAAATCTGAAAAATTGGAAGAACTAAGAGCTAAAGTAATTTCTCCTTTCGCTGGTCTAGTAGTAATAGGAGACCCCTTTGTCGGAAGGCCGACATTAACTCAAGAAGCGCCGGTATTTTGGTATCGTTCCTTAGTTCATATGGGAATAAGAAATTTCCTCCGCAATGTCATTGGTGAGGTTGTTGATACTTATCTCTATCGGGCCGGGCGAGCAGTTGGCGAATCTTTAGTTAAAGAAGGGCTCATTGTAAAGAAAAAAAGTTTAGAAGAACAGGCTCAGGAAATTTATGAAAAAATTAAAACTTTAAAAATCGGGGTGGTAAAGATTTTAATCTTTAAGAAAGATTATGCCCAAATTCGGGTTGATGAATGTATTTCTTGTGCTGGCCAGGCTGATGTTGGAGAGACAACCTGTTTTTGGGAAGGAGGGGTAATTTCAGGAATGCTGGAACTTTTACTCGGAGAGAGAGTAGAGAGTGTAGAATATAAATGCTGGGGCAATGGTGATCAAACCTGTGAATTTGATATTTTTATTGGTAAAGATGCTCCTAAAAGAGCTGAGAAAAGAAGGGCAGAGATTTTAAAAATGTTAGAAGAGGGTAAAAAAGATATTCAGGGATTGGAGATAAAGAGTTAAAATATTAACAGGAATCGATTAAGTTAATTCAAAAAGATTCGTATTTTTAGATTGCTTGAGGATTGAGTAAAAGGTAGTTTATCCTTCAATTTAAGTCTTGTTTAGAGAGAAATTTAATATTAGAATCTGAATTAGGAATGTAATTTTTTAAATTTTTAATTAAAATGGATTTAAATAGAAACCGTCTTTTTTCAAAAAAGAGAAAAGATTTTAAAGATAATCAAAAAAAAATTGAAGAAAAAGAAATGTTGAAAGTGAGAGAAGAATTGGCGAAATTTGTCGCTAAAGAAGAAGAGATGAGTAAAAGAAGATTAAAAAATATCTTAGAGAGTATTCCTGAGCCAATTATTATTACTGATCTTCAAGGTAGAACTGATTGGGCCAATCAAGCAGCAAGAAAATTATTAGCTTATCCAGAAAAAGAATTATTTGAAAAGGAGCTAATATTTTTATTTAAAAATCAAGATCAACCAAAACTCATTGAGATTATGAAGGAGGTATTTAAAAAGCCTCCTATTCGAGACGTTGAACTTTCTATCTTAACTAAAAAGAAAAAAGAAATCTCTGTCTTGCTTAGCGCTGATTTAATACGGGACTCAAAAGAAAAACCAATGCAAATGATTATTACTTTGAAGGACATTTCTGAGCTTAAACAAACAAGAGAAAAATTGGAAGAATCCAAAATTGCTCTGGAAATAAAAGTGGCAGCCAGAACCAGGGAGTTAAGGGAGTTGGCTGAAAGACAGGAAGAAATAATTAAAGAGAGAACAAAAGAAATCCAAGAAAAAATGGTTGATTTAGAAAGATTTCAAAGATTGGCAGTCGGCCGAGAATTAAAAATGATTGAATTGAAAAAAGAGATTAATAAGTTAAGACAAGAATTAGAAAGACTTACTATAAATAATCAATAAGTTCTTTTACAAATTAGGATTGTAGTCTTGATTGGTCTTTAAAATGGCATAGATGATATGGGTCAATCTCCGAGCGAGAGCTCCAATTGCTACTTTAGGAGGCTTACCTTCATCTAGTTTCTTCTGATAGAATTCACTCAATTTAGGATTAAACCTGAGAGATAAGACTGCTGTCTGCCAGATGGCTTTTCTGAGATAAGGAGAACCTCTTTTGGAGATATGATTTCTGGTTCCTTTGAACTGACCTGATTCTCTCACTAAAGCATCCAATCCAGCATAAGCTACTAACTTCCTTTTATTAGAGAACCTGGAAATATCCCCAATCTCTCCCAAGATTTGACCAGCTAATACTTCTCCCATTCCTGGAATAGTAGTTAATTTCTGGGGAACTCTAGCTAAGATTCCTTTCATTCTCTCTTCCACTGTTTCTACTTGTCTTTCAATGAATTCCAATTGTTCCAAGAGAAGTTTTAGTTGCAAAGTTAGAGCATCCAATATCTCAGTCTAGCCAATGGATTGCCTAGCTTGAGAAAGAAAATTCTTAATCCTCTCTTTAGAGAAATGCCTTCCAGCAAGTTTATTGAGAAATCTTTCTAATCTCTTTAGGGAAACTTTCTCCAACTCCTCCGGAGAACTCCATTTCTTAAGTAGCCTTCTTGAGTTCTTAATAAAGGGAGAAGAAAAGAAATCCTGATATTCTGGAAAGACTAAATCTAAAATTCCGACTATTCTTTGTTTTTGAGCCTTAATCTGAGATATTAGTTCAGCCCTAAACCTGGATAGTTGTCTTAATTCTCTAATCTTAGGATCCAAAACTACTGTCTCTTCTAATTGCCCAATTCTTAGCAAATCAGCCACTATCAGACAATCTTTTTTATCAGTTTTAACCTTTCTGAGGTAAAAGTTCCTCAATGAATCTGACTGTAAAGGATTAATTACCTTTAACTGATAATCTTTCTTTAATTCTGAATAGAGATTTAGCCAATAATGACCAGTAGCTTCCATCCCAATAGAGATTTCCTTTGATGCTAACTTAGATACTCTTTCTCTCAGAAAATTAAATCCAGAACGAGAATTACTGAATTGGAAAGGAGGAAATAGATTACTTTTCCTGATTGATCTACCAGGCAAGCCTCATGAAACCTTTTACCAATGTCAAT
>DAIPKT010000084.1:0-2773 GCA_036769645.1 bacterium
TTATGAAAACTGCTTTAGTTTATAATCCGGAAATTAAAAAATATAGTTTTGGCAAGGGACATCCTTTTACCAGCGAGAGGTTTGAAATTTTTATAAATTTCCTTAAAACCAATCTGCCAAATTTTAAGGAATACTTTGAAGAAATTAAACCTCAGCCAGCCACTGAGGAAGAGCTAAAATTATTTCACGCTCAAGAATATATTTGGGCAATGAAAAAGGCTTCTCAGGGAATCGTTCTGCCAAATATTTTTCAATATACTACCTTTGATAATTTGGATCCTTCAACAGGCTATTTGCCAAGGGGAATTGAGGAGGCAACCAGAATTGCTGTTGGCACTTCTTTGAAAGCTGCTCAATTAGTCTTTGAAGGAAAATTTAAAAAGGCAATTTCAATTGGTGGCGGTCTCCATCATGCCAAAGAAAGTTTTGGCGAGGGATTTTGTATCTATAATGATGTTGTCATTTGTGCTAAAAAATTATTACAAAAAGGTTTAAAAAGAATTTTAATTTTAGATACCGATGCCCATGCTGGAAATGGAACTTGTCAAGCTTTTTATGAAGATAATAGAGTTTTATTTATCGACCTTCACCAAGATCCAAGAACAATTTATCCTGGAACTGGCTTTAGAGAAGAAATTGGCCAGGGAAAGGGAGAGGGTTTTACTATCAATATTCCCTTACCTCCGAGGGCTGGAGATGATGCCTACCAATATTGCTTTGAGAAAATAATTTTTCCTTTAACAAGAGAATTTAGGCCAGAAATAATAATCAGGAATGGTGGCTCTGATCCCTATTTCGGTGATGGATTAGCAAATTTAGGCCTGACCTTGGAAGGATTTAAAATGATTGGGAAAAATACTAAAAAATTAGCCGAAATTTGCCAGGGAAAAGAGATTGATTTAATTGCCTCAGGTTACAATCAAAAAATTTTACCCCTGGCCTGGCTAGCTTTAATTTCCGGCCTTTTGGATTTAGAAATTCAATTAAAAGACCCTGATGAAAAATTAGCCCCCTCAAAAAATTCAAAACTAATGGAGACAAAAGAAATAATAAAGGAATTAAAAAAACTTCTCAAAAAATATTGGAAATGCCTAAAATAAAAAGGCTAGGAATTTTAAAAAACCTAGCCTCTATTTCCCCGATTGAGGTTTTCCTTTCGTGGCTCGCGCTTAGCTACTGGGTCTCACCTCTCCATTGGCTCGCCTTCTTGATCTTGGTCTCGCCTCTTTTAGCGGCTCCGCGCAACCTCTCTGGATCTCGCGCGTCTTCTGGCTCGCGCATTCCTGGTGGGTCTCGCATGGACAGTGGCTCGCGCTTCGGTAATGGGTCTCGCTTTCATCATGGCTCGCGCCTTATCTTTAGATCTCGCGTCTTTTCTGGCTCGCGCTTTCGCACTGGTGCTTGCTTCTTTTGGGGCTTCCACTTATTTTTAATTATTAAAGAGCTATTTTTAGTTTATCAAAAGAAAAGATTTTGTCAAATAAAAAAGACAGAATTGAAAAATTCTGGCCATTCCCTGTCTATTTTGGCAGGAATTTAACTTAGGCTAGCAATCTGGTTTTCTTTTGACTGCTCAAACTTATCCCGAATTGGTGGAATGTAACTTTCTTCGGGATGGCCAAGAACTTCGATCACATAGGGCTTACCAGATGGCAAGTCTTCGCTCCTTCTGATCTCCTCCCAGAGGTGACAGATAAACATCTTCACCGGAATGCGCAGTGCCATCTGATGGAGATGAGCTTCGGAGATCATTCCTTTTGGCTCATAGTGTCTTCCTGCCGAATCGACAGGAAGCTTTGCCGAAGGAACGATCTTTACTCCTTCTTTCTCAAAGCGCCTGATTAGCTTTTCTTTTGCCTCATCGTAGAGTCGCCGATAGCCACTGTGTTGGGAATTCTGTCTGAGGAATGAACTCCCAAGCCGACCGATTAAAATACTCCTTAGTCTCTCGTTGTAGTGAAGTTTCTGGCCTCGCTTTTTTTTCCAAGCCTTACCTGTCTTCGGATCGATATCGAGCCCGGCGAAGGCATTCATCTGACTAGGGTTTTCAAAGTGCTTCCCAAGCGTCTCTTCTGGTTCTAAGGCCGACTCAAAACCACCAATTATTTGAGCCGCTAATAGGAGATCTATTCCCCTTACCTGAGATAACCAATTTATCCAGATATCCCTTCGTTCAATCGCTGCTTTGATTTCTTTCATTACCTCCCTTTCGGTTTCCAAATAGCGAGAATATAATCTCTCTGTCCGCTGACTCCATTTCTTCAATTGAAGAAGAATTGGCTTAATAGAATCAATGATCTTTTCCGGCGAGATTTTCTTTTTTATCATTCTGTGGAACTCAAAGTAGAGCCGGACCTTTTCCCATTTCCCAATTTTGCTCAGTTTCATCTCGGCATGTTCCAGAGCGATTTCAAGCGATCTTCTTTTCTTCAAATCCTCTTTGAACTCTAAGATTACTGGTGCTACATCAGGATCCTTGCCATATTCTCTTTCCAAGGCCATTTTCGCTCTGGTAATGATTTTCAGCCAATAAGCAATGCGTCTCCTCTGATTGAAATGGAAATCCTCGACTGCATCCGATAACTCTGTCCCTCTTGGTGGAGGAATTACCGCTTCCTCTTCTGGTTCTTCCTCTTCTTTCCCTTCTTCATTTGACAAAGGACATCCCTCCTTTTTTGTTCCTTTTGGAACAGTTATACTATATTAAATCCGAAAGCTAATGTCAAGTTTTTGTACATGAAGGGTACATCGGTAACACTTTGTGGTATTTTTG
>DAIPKT010000003.1:0-5408 GCA_036769645.1 bacterium
GCAACAACTGGAGGGGCAACAACTAATAAAGCATTCAACTTGGCAATGGTCTTTGACCCAATAAAGCCAGTACCTTTGGTTAGACCAACCGGAGTCAAAATCTCAGCTGCGTATTTCTCCTGGAATTTGATTACCGCTATTCTGGTCAATGGACCAAAGTAGCTCGTCTCTTTTCCCGGAGAACCAGGACCAGTGGCAGCTACCTGAGTAGCTGGATCAGTGTTTAACAAAGCCTGTAAACACTTGACATCAGCACCAGTTGAACCAACTGTTAGGTTTCTCACAAAAGTAATTCCTGTACAGGCAGCCGGAACGCCAACTGTTGGAGCAGCTGGTTGTAAAGCAGCTAACTGGGCTTGTAAATCAGCTAATTGCTTTTGCAAGGCAGCAATCTGAGCCAATAATTCCTCAACCGTCTGACCCTGACCTATACCAGGAACCATCATTACCGAAAGAGTCAAAGCAGTAACAACCGCGACAATCTTTTTCTTTAAATTAGGCATTCTATTTTTATCTTTATTATTTTTTTATTTCCGTCGCGTCGACCTTTTATTTCGCGACTCTCAAATTTTAAGTTTTTTGGGGCCCATTTGCCTTCGGCAAATGGGAGGGTGGTGGGTGGGTTGTAGTCTTAATTGCTAATGCTTCCTCAATTGTTTCAACCCGAGCCTTTAATTCCTAGAATTCTTTACGATAAACTATGCCTTCTAATCTAGCCATAATTATTTTATCATTCTCATTTAATATATCCAATTTTTTATAAACCTCGTCAAATTTTTGATCAACATCATCAAATTTTTTATAAACATCGTCAAATTTTTTAAAAACCTCTTCAAATTTTTGATCAACATTGTCAAATTTTTTAAAAACCCCATCAAATTTTTGATCAACATCGTCAAATTTTTTATAAACTTCATCAAAACTCCGCTTTATCATTCTTCCCAATTTATCTAAAGATTTATCTAAATATTCTTTTGTCACCGGTTTTTCTGCCATAAAATTAGAAATAGGTAGTTTTTTAATATTTTACATTGATTATCTTAACTTATCAATTCTAAAGTTGTGGATAACTCAATATTAGGATTTTTTCCATGGCTTGGGAATAATTTCCGGCCTCAAAATTTTCTTTTGCCTGAGCTAAAATTTCTTCTTGTGCTTCAGTGAGGCTTCTTCCTTCCAACTCCTTAATTTCCCTCTCCACTATTGAAGCCAAGGTATTATCTAATTCTTCTGTCTCCCCTATCACAATTCCTAAAGCCTCCACTTTTTGCTTTCCTTCCTCTATTTTTTTAGTCTCTTTGGTAATTTCTTTCAGATCTGGTTTTTTGGCCGTCGCTATTTTTTTAGCCGCCTCAGAAATACTAGCTTGGAATTCATTGATAGCTGGGGCTAATTTTTTCACCTGATTGGTTTCAGCAATTTTAGTTAATTCTTCCAATCTCTTATTTGCCAATTCTAACTGAACTTTTGGCATCTCATCTTCAGAAACAAAAACCGCCTGGCTCCTTTCAGTAATCTTTTTGATTGGATAAAGTAAATCACCAGGCAGAGAATTTTGAGCGATAATAAATACCAAAAATAAAATTATAAAAAGAGTTAGGCTAGCCCAAACAGATCTCCTGAAAAATAGGGACAAGTCCATTTTTGGTTCCTGGCCTAAAATCTGGCTTTTCGTCAAAATGACCCAGTCTTTATTGGGCTTAATCTGGCGAAGTTCTCTAATTTTAGCAATAAGTTCTTTTTCTGTCATTATAATTATGACGAAAAAACAATGGAAATATTACAACGAACAATTAAGCAACGAACAATTAAGCAATGAACAATTAAGCAATGAACAATGAGTAATTTATCGTTTATTGTTCGCTGTTCGCTGTTTATTGTTTATTGCTCGCTGTTTATTGTTTGTTGCTATTTTACTCTCTATTGTCTTTAGACTAGTCCAAATTATTTTACCTACTTCTTCAGCTAAAGATAGAGTTTTTTTGTATTCTTTTTCGTTAAAATACTCTTCTTTATAGGCAAAATGAAGGAGATATTTGGTTTCCTTTAAAGAACCGTAAGCGATGTATAGAAATTGGCGGTAATCACGACTACCTCTTCGGGCAAAACCCTCAATTATATTTAAAGGGATAGAGAGTACTGCTCGTCTTAATTGTGAAGTTAGACCATAAAGTTCTTCTTTTGGAAAATTCTTGGTTATTTTGTATACTAAATGGGCTAATTCATCTGCCTTTTGAGTTAAAGGGTCGTTTCTCATTGCTTTATTGTTCGCTGTTCGCTGTTTATTGAACCCCGGAGGGTATTTAGAGCCCGGTGGAGTAGGACACGGGTGGCTTCTTCTGTCCTACCCAAGAGCTTAGCTACTTGGGAAATTGGTAGGTCATCAAGATAATACCAGATAATGACATTTTGATAGTCCTCCTTAAGATTGGCCAAGGCTAATCTAATAGTCTCGAGCTCTGAGTTCCAGATTGCTTTTTCTTCTAAATTCTGCCTCGGGTCAATAATCGGAGTTAATTCAGCTGAGACAACTCGGGCTTTTCCCTTTTCCCGATAATAATCAGTGACCAGATTTTTAGCAATTTTATATAAAAAAGCTTGAAAATTCGTAATCTCATCATTTTTTTCTTTAAAAATTTCCCAACCCCTTAAAAAAGTCTCAGAAGTCAAATCTTGGGCAATCTCCTCAGAATTGACCTTCAAAAAAATAAATCGATAGATCTTCTCTATATACTGGTCATATATTTTGCTAAATTTCTTCCTTAGATTGGCCATAGAAGATTTAAGGTCCTAATACTCACGTCCTATTTATGTCCTATCTTTTAAGCTGGTAGAAAGTTTCGTTTCTCTTTCCTATTCTTTCAATTATACCTTGTTTTAACAAACTTTTAAAATCCCTTCTTAAGGTTCTTTTCGAGACTTCCGGAAAAACTTGCTTTATCTCCCAAACCTGGACCTTTCCTTTTTCTTTTAGAATTTCCAAAATTTTTTCCTGGCGCAAATTTTGGAGAGGTTTGACCTCTACACTCTCGGCGGTTTCTTTTGCCGGTGGATGTTTGCTAATTTTTTTTATCTCAACTTTTATTCTATTATATTCTTCTTGAATTCTCAAAATCTCAACCGGGCTAACCCAATTTTGAGTTTTTGCCACCTCAAAAAATCCATCCAAAATTGCTAAAGCCCCAACTACCCTATCAGAAATTTCGGCGATCGCTGATTTTTCTGATTGGTGATGTTTTTGAGAATTTTGAGAAAGTAAAATTAAATCGGCTAAAATATCATCCACCATTTCCCGCATTTTATATCTCAAGGGCTCTTTTTTAGGAAAAAGCAAAGTTAGGTGATAGAGGCTATTAGTCAGTTGAATTAAATAATCTTTGTTCATGAGGTATAGGAACTATTTTGAGGGGTGGGAATTTCTTTTAAAATAAAATCAAAACTATTATTATCAGTATCTAAAGCAATTTCTTTCCTCTCAATACTTTGACCTGTTTTCAGAGTAACATTTATTCCTTCTCCCTCTACTGCATTTGAGGGAGGAGGGCTACCCCAACCTACCTTATCTATTATAATATCATTTTTATCAGTAATTATCACCCCACTATTTCCAGTCATTAATTCACCACCATAAGTAGCATCGGCAGGAATCGGTAAAGTCCCTGCCCCAAAAAGAAAATATCCTTTACCCGGAATAATAGTATTTATCCAGCTAATTTTCTTAGTAGTCACTTTATTAGAAGAATTTACTAATTTTAGTTTAAAATTGGTATTACTTAAATTTATTGGAAAATCAGTAGGATTATAAATCTCAATAAATTCATTACTTGCCTTATCAATTCCAACACAAACTTCATTTATTTTTAAATTTCGAACAAGGCTAATCTTTGTTGAAACTTCTTGCCATTGGCTTTCATTTCCGGCTTTATCTTTGGCTTTAACTTGGAAATAATAAATTTTTTCATCTTCTCCAGTAAAACTGAATTGAGTTTCTTTGATATATTCAGTTTCTGAAGGCCAATAATTCCAGTTTTCTTTATCTTCAGAATATCTAAGTTGAAATCCATCTATTCCGGCGGGAGTTAATCCCTCCGGCGCTAAGTCTTCTCCTAACCAAGAAATAGTAAATGAAAGGGTAATTTGGAAAGGAGAAATGGAAGCAAAAACAACTTCTGGTGGTGTGGTATCAAATGGCGGAGCTGGGCCCTGATTTTTTTTCCTGGGAGTAGGTATTTGAATTTCAAAGTCTTTTGAGTTATCATCCCGATCAAAGTAAATTTGATTCTGATTGTTCCAAATTCGACCAATACTTTTACCAGTTGATGGATTTTTGGCGGGAGCTGTTTCAAAATCTTGAGCTTCACCCCAGCCAACTTTATCAATAATTTCTCGATTTGGATTTTTAAGTAAGATGACATTATTTTCAGTCAAAGTTAAATCTAAAGGAAGATCAGGATTGAGAACCGATGATCCGGCAATTAAAAAATGACTACCAGATTGAATACTTTTTCCTTCAAATCGGGTTGAGGAGATAAGGGAAGTCCAAGAAGTTCCAGTCTCAGTTTTTCTTTGAAGATACCAGCCAGTTAAATTAACCTCATTATCATTTGGATTATAGAGCTCGATAAATCTCTCTTCTATTGGATAAATTTGAATCTCAGAAATTAGAATTTTTGGATAAGAAGGAATGGGTGAGGCCGAAGGTGAGTTTGGGTAGCCCCAATAAAATTGCTCAACATAAGCGCAACCCTGGGCGATTATTTTTTGTAAGGTTTTTTCACCAATTCCACTTACCCTTATTAAATCGGAAAGAGAATAAAATGGCCTTGCCTCGATTATTCTTTGAGCTATCACTGGCCCAACCCCGGTTATTTTTTCCAATTCTTCTCTGGAAGCAGTATTGATATTGACAAAACAAACTTCTTCTTTCTCTTCTAATTCAGCAATTTCCTCCTCTTCAATCTCCTCCAATTCTTCTTTTTCAACTATTTTTTCATCTTCCTTAAGGGGCTTAGCTCCTTTTTCTCCAGCCAACTTGGCTATCTTCTGACTTAAAAGATCAATCTTTTCAGCAATCTCATCAAGTATTTCTTGAATTTCCTCTAAAGTTAAAGGTTTTGGCTCAGGGATTGGTTCTGGGATTGGTTCTGGGATTGACCCAATTTCGGCCTCCTCTGAAATTTCAACTTCTTCCTGTTCTACTTCTTCTCTTGGTTTTTCTTCAGGGAGAAGTCTAATTTGAGCTTTCCCAAACCGGAAGGGGCCCGCCGAAGGCGGGAGGGTGGTGGGTGGGTTGTAGTCTTGACTCTGCCACCAAAAAAATCCCTCAACAGCGAGGATTAAAATAATTATTGGAATAACAATTTTTTTAATCATATTTTTTATTTTACAAATTCCAAAATAAAAAACAA
>DAIPKT010000003.1:5508-26628 GCA_036769645.1 bacterium
TAAATGCCAAAATGATTGACCAGTCTAAAATTTTTCTGGCTTCAATTTTGGAAACCTCAAAAACAACCATATTATTATAATTTTCAATTTCTTTAAAAATCTGTCAAGAGAAATAAAAACCCTCAAAATTGGAGGATTAATTTGCCAAGAGGTAAATTTATTTTTTCTCTTTAAGTTTAAATAAAAAAGGCATCAATATAACCAGCCAGATTTTTAAAAACCGGCAAAGGTTTTGATTTTTGAAATGGGAATAGTAATCACTTTTCCCTCGGGGTCAATTTTATTTATTCCCAAAATTTTTCCTTCAATATCGAATAAAGGACTACCGGCTAAATTGGCTTTTTCAAAGATATTTGTCTCAATTGAATCTTGATCAAGACTTTTAACAATTCCTTCATTAACAATTTTTTTAAATCCAGTTTTTTCAAAAACTATTCCAATTAAAAAGACTCTCTCCCCCAGTTTTATTTTTTCTAAATTGGAAAAACTGACCGTTGGTAAATTTGGCTTTTCAATTTTTATTAAAGCCAAATTTTCCTTTAAATCCCTTTTTAAAATTTGCCCCCCACCAGTAATTTGGTGGGGGGCTCCATCAACAAAAAAATTGAAGGTTGAACCTGAGGGAACTAATTCAGCCAAAGTGACTATTAGACCATCGGAAGTTAAAATTAAACCCGAGCCTTCTAAAATTTTTTTGTCCTTTGTTCTCGTTTTAACTCCAATGACTACCTTTTCAACTTTTTCAATGGCATTTTTTAAGGCAACATTTTCTTGGATAATGATTTCTTTTCTTTCAGTGAGATAAACTGGGCTTTGCTCTAATCTATATTGATAAAAAAGTGGCTTTTCGACAAAATAGGGCCAGAGAATTTGGTCAGCAAAGATTCCTCCAATTCCTCCAATTATAAAAATAGCTAGAATTTTAAAGATATTCTTTAACACTGAAATAGCCAGTGTTCAATCTTGGATGTTTAGCCTGTTTAATCTGGCAGATTAAACATAGATTAAACATAAAGATTGATTTATTTAGTTAAAACTTTTTCTTTTTGTTTTTCGATTTTAATTAAATCTTTGAGAGTTCTAAAGATAATTTTTTCAGCTTCTAGATCAACAATTACCCTCTCCCCTTCTTTGACTTCACCAGAAACAATTTTTAGAGAGAGGGGATCTAAAACTAACTTTTGAATTACTCTTTTTAAAGGCCTGGCTCCCAAATTTTGGTCAAAGCCTCGCTCAGCCAAAAATTCTTTGGCTAATTCAGTCACCTTGATTTCAATTTTTTTACTTTCTAATCTCTCAGCCACTTTTTCCAACTCTAAATCAACTATTTTCTTTATTTCTGGCTTACCAAGATAGTTAAAGATGATGATTTCATCAATTCGATTTAAAAATTCCGGTCGGAAATTTTCTTTTAAAGCGGCCATCACTTTTTCCTTCAGGGCTTCCCTTTGGCTAATTTTTTCATCACCGCCAACAAAACCCAGAGAAGCCTCTTTTGAAATAATATCTGAACCAACATTAGAGGTCATAATTAAAATTGTATTTTTGAAAGAGGCAGTTCTACCTTTGGCATCGGTTAATCTACCATCTTCCAAAATCTGTAAAAGAAGATTGAAAACCTTTGAATGGGCTTTTTCAATTTCATCAAGTAAAACCACACTATATGGCCTTCTCCTAATTTTTTCAGTTAATTGGCCACCCTCTTCGTAGCCAACATAGCCCGGAGGAGAACCTATCATTTTTGAAACAGTATGCTCTTCCATGTATTCTGACATATCCAGTCTGACTAAGGCATTTTCATCATTAAAGAGAAATTCAGCTAAAGCCCTGGCAGTTTCAGTTTTTCCCACTCCAGTCGGGCCCAAAAACATAAATGAACCCAGGGGCCTTTTTTCTTCAGAAATTCCGGCTCTTGAGCGGCGAATGGCATTGGAAATGGCCGAGATTGCCTCTCTTTGGCCAATAACTCTTTTTTGAAGAATCTCTTCCATCTTTTCCAATTTTTTGGCTTCCTCTTCTAATAATCTCGTAACTGGAATTCCTGTCCATCGGGAAACCACTTTTGCCACCTCCTCTTCACTAACTTCTTCTTTCAAAATTGGCCGATTTCTCTGAAATTGGGTCAATTTTCTTTCAGCTGCCTTCAAATCTTTTAAGAGCTGGGGAATTTTTCCATATTTTAATTCAGCGACCTTTTGGAGATTAGCCTCGATCTCCCCTCTCTCAACCTCAAAGCGAGCCATCTCTATCTCTTTTTTAAGATTTTTTATTTTACTAATTGTTTCTCTTTCCGATTGCCATCTGGCCTCAATTTCTTTTGCCTTCTCCTTTAAATCAGCCAATTGGCGAGCAATTGCTTTTTGTTTTTTTGAAGATTTGGCCTTTTTTATTGCCGTCTGCTCAATCTCCAATTTTTGAATTTCCTTTTTTAGATTCTCAAGAACAGCTGGCTCTGACTCAATATCTAATCTTAGGGCTGACATAGCTTCATCCATTAAATCAACCGCCTTATCTGGCAGAAATCGATCCGTAATATATCTAGCCGCTAATTGCGAGCAAGCCACCAAAGCTGAATCTTTGATTTTTACTCCGTGATGCAATTCATATTTTTCCTTAATTCCTCGCAAAATAGAAATGGTATCTTCAATTGAGGGTTCTTGAACATAGATTGGCTGAAATCTTCTTTCTAAAGCCGGATCTCTCTCTAAATATCTCTGATATTCTTTTAAAGTGGTGGCTCCAATTGCCCTCAATTCTCCCCTGGCCAAAGCCGGTTTTAATAGATTTGAGGCATCAATAGCTCCTTCAGCTGCTCCAGCCCCAACCAAAGTGTGTAATTCATCAATAAATAAAATATACCTTCCAGCTGCCCGATTGATTTCTCTCAATAAGGCTTTGACTCGATCTTCAAACTCTCCCCGATATTTTGTTCCGGCCACCAAGGCTCCCAAATCTAGACCAATAATTTCTTTTTCTTTTAATGATTCTGGAACCTGGCCAGAAACAATTCTCTGGGCTAAACCCTCAACAATGGCTGTCTTACCAACTCCAGCTTCACCAACCAAAACTGGATTATTTTTTGTCCTCCTTGATAAAACCTGCATTAATCTTCTAATCTCATTTTCTCTTCCAATAACCGGGTCCAATTTTCCCTGCCTAGCCTGATTGGTCAAATTTCTGGCATATCTCTCAATGACCTGATATTTTGATTCTGGTTCAGGATCAGTAATTCTGGCTCCGCCCCGAATTTGGGCCAATTGTTTCAAAAAGGTCTCATAATCCAATTTGCCAAATTCTAAAGTGGCTGGTCCGCCACCTGGCTGTAAAAAAGTTGTTTTATCTAAAATCTCCCTAGCCTTAGTTTGGCTATCTAAAAGGGCTAAAAATAAGTGCTCAATTGAAATAAATTCATCTCCCATTTTCATTGCCTCCTGCCTGGCTCGGTCAAGAACTTTGGCCATATCCTGAGTTAAATAAAACTGGCCAAAGGTCTGGGGAGTGGCAATGACCGGCAATCTTTCCAAAGCCAATTTTGTCTTTCTTTTCAATCCCTCAATATCAGCTCCAATTCTCTGAAGCAAATTCAAAACCACACTTTCTTCCTGAGAAAGTAAAGAATACAAAAGATGTAAGGCATCAATTTGCTGTTGACCCCTTTCTCGGGCTAGATCCTGAGCAAATAAGATTGCCTCTTGAGCTTTGTGAGTGAATTGACCATTCATATTATCCAGGAATTAAACTTTCAATAAATTTTTGTTTCATTTTGATTTTCTCTTTTTCTAATATCTTTGTTGCTATTAGATAGATCAGATTTATATCTGGACCATAAGGAGTTCCCAATTCATCTAATAGGATTCCTTCAAGGAGGAGATCTCTTAACTCTTCACTGAATTGGTCCCTCAATTTTAAATCAAGACTATAATCAATTTTCCGAAAACATTTACAACCTTGGGAAAGAGAAAGAGACCTTGTCTGAAGGGCAGCAATAATATCTAATGATAATAAAGCTATTTCTCTTTCAATTAAGTGGATATCTTTCTTTTCTTTAATCAATCCTAAAATAACTTTAAGCCGATTTTCAACAATTTTTTGATAAAAATTTCCTGGTTTCATAAATTTACTTCAATAAATGTTGGTGGATAATTTTACCAGCTTTTATTACTATATGCCAGCTCTCCTCAGTCCTCCCATTTTTGAGCGTTCTTACTACTTGAGAAATTGCTCCATTTGCTCCAAGTTCTCTTCTTCTTTCAACTTCTATTAAATATGGACCAATCTTTTTTCGGTCTATCTTTCGAATAAGAACGCCTCTTTTAAAAGCAGTCTTTGAAGACCTAATCACAAACTGAAAAATCTTACTCACAAGAGAAGGAGAAATGGGTATTGAGTAGTGACAAATGTTCTTTCATTATTTAATTTATCATAAAATCTTTAAAAAATCAACGTCAATGGTGAGCTCCAAAATTGCTTTCCAATTCTGGAGTATTATTCGAGTAAAAAATGACCTCGGAGAGGCCACTTTAGGAAGATTAGCAATGGGGTAAATTCAACGGAATTCTTTTACTCTTTCTTTACGACCAAAAAAGAAGTGAAGTTGAACTTTAAATCCTGGATATTTTCTTCTAAAATTTTTAGGCCTTAAAGTTTAGCCCAACCTCAACTGGTGGACCAGAAGGTTTTGAATTTTCGATTGGAAAAATTCCAAGATTAATCTCACTCCCATCGAGAGCAGTTAAAACCTTTTCTCCACTTATCAAGTAACTCAAAATTTTCAATTTTGCTTTCTCAACAATATTCTAAGGCCACCTCCTCAGAAAAACTTCCCATTCCTCCAGATACCCCAATTTTTATTCGCTTCTCCCGCCCAGAGTAACTTCAATGATTTTTTCCTTACCTTCTCTTAGAATTTTTAAAACAACTTTGTCTCCAGGATTATATTTCCTAATAATTTTGGCTAAGGTATTTTCAATGGTGATTTTTTCACCATTAAATTCCAAAATAATATCTCCTTCTTTTAAACCAACTTTTTCAGCTGCCGAGCCAGGGAAAATGGCTGGCTCTCCCCTACCTCCAATAATCCAGGCTCCATAATTGACTGGGAGATTATTTTCTTCTTGAATTCTTTCATTAATTAAAACATATCTCACTCCTAAAAATGGGGAGACAATTTTGCCTAAAGTTTTGACTTGCTCAATATCTTTTTTGGCTTTATTAATGGGAATGGCAAAGCCAATGTTTTCTCCATCAACCACCATAGCGGTATTAATTCCAATCACCTCTCCTTTCAAGTTTAAAAGAGGACCACCGGAATTTCCCCGGTTAATGGCGGCATCAGTCTGAATAACATCTTCCAAAATTTGAACCAAACCGCCACCTGAAGCAGTAATGGTTCTTCCCAGTCCGGAAATTACTCCAACTGAAACCGAATTTTGAAACTCTCCCAAAACATTGCCAATGGTAATTACTGTTTGACCAATTTGCAATTTATCAGAATCACCAAGTTTTAGAGTTGGAAATGGTTTTACCCCTTCAATTTTTAGGATGGCTATATCCTGAAATGGATCCCTGGCCAAGACCTTGGCTGGAAACTTTCTTCCATCATTAGTCAAAATAGTGTAATCAGCCTTTTTATCCAAAACTACATGTTTATTTGTTAAAATCATTCCCTCTTCTGAAACAACAAAACCAGTCCCTCCACCAATTTTTTTTCTCTCAATTCTTTTCTGAAAGGGAATTTCTTCAAAAGGAGAAAACCAATATTCTTCTATCTCTTTAGTAATAACGATACTAACCACCGCTGGTGAAACTTCCTTAACCACTTTAATGATTGCCTCCTCCTGGGAGGTCTGGGGAAGATAAATTGGCTCTCTTTCAATAATTTTTTCCTTTTCAATTATTCTCGGTTCAGGAATTTCAATATTCAATTTTGAAAGATAATCTTTTATTCCAACAAGAAAATAACTTCCGGAAATTGCCCCGGCTAAGAAACCAAAAATAGAAGAAATGAAAATGGTTAAAATGATGAGCCAAAAGATTCGGCTTGACCAAAACTTAGGGGCCTTTAATCTTTTTGGCATTTCAAATTTTGGCAACTCATAAATGGCCATAATAGTGTGAAAATTAGACTCTCACCTTTTTATTAGAAAGGAGCTAAGCTCCTTTTTCTTTTTAACCATTAGTTTTTTTGTTTTGGCTTCAACCACTAATCTCAAAACTGGTTCAGTCTGAGAAGGACGGAGATTAAACCACCAATCGGCAAAATCAATCCGTAGCCCATCTATCTTTAAAATTTTACCTCCTCTAAATTTATTTTCTAAGGTTTCTAAAATCCTTTTTTTATTTTTTACTTTAAAATTTATTTCTCCTGAATGGAAATATTTTTTATATGGTTTAACTAATTCTGAAATGGTCTTTCCGCTTTTAGAAATTTCTTCAAGAATTTTGAATATTACATAAAAGGGAGCTTCACAAAAATAATGTGACCTTAGATAATAGTGGCCGTTGAGTTCTCCCTGAAAAATAATATTTTCTCTTCTCATTTTCTCTTTTATAAAAGAATGTCCGATTCTACCGATAACCACAATCCCACCTGCTTCCTTAACCACATCCCTAACCAGATTGCTTGAACGGACATCGCATAATATTTTTTGGCCGGGATTTTCCTTCAGAATCAAGCTAACTAAGAGAGCAGTAATAAGATCTCCGGGAATCATTTTACCTCCTTCATCTACAAAAATAACTCTATCGCCATCGCCATCAAAAGCTATTCCCAAATCAGCTTTTCTCTTTAAAACTTCTCTCTTTAGCCATCTTAAATTTTTTTCTTCGTGAGGGCTAGGAGGATGATTGGGAAAAGAACCATCTAACTTAGCGAAAAGGTGATAAATTTTACAATTTGTTTTCTTAAAAAATTCTGGAGCAACAATCCCAGGCACGGCATTAGCAGTATCAATAACAATTTTCAAGGGTTTTATTACCTTTAAATTAAAATCTTTCAGATTAAATTTTAGATATTCTCTTAAAACTTTCTTTCTCACTACCTGGCCGATTTTCGGAGTAAATAGGGAAGTTCGAATTCCAGACTTATTTAGATTGCTGGTAAGTTTTTTGATTTCTTTTAGGCCGGTTTTTTCACTAATTGGAATTGCTTCTTCTCTCACCAATTTAAAGCCATTGTATTCTGGAGGATTATGTGAGGCCGAAATTTGGATTCCGCCATCAAATTTAAAATGGGCGACGGTAAAATAAAGCATCGGGGTTATTGAAAGGCCAATATCAATAACCTTGGCTCCCTGATCAGTGATTCCTTTGATTAAGCTTTTAAAAAGGATTGGGGAGGAAAGCCGATTGTCCCGACCAACAACAATATTTGGTTTTGGTTTTTTTAGAAATTTTACAAATGCCCGACCAATGAGATAAGCTGTTTCTTCATTAATTGTTGAGGGATAAATTCCTCGGATATCGTAGGCCCGGAAAATTTCGGGATTAATCTTGATTTTCATATATTTTATAGTATCATACTTTTATGAGTTTTTCAGTAGGAATTGTTGGTTTGCCAAATGTTGGTAAATCAACTTTATTCAAGGCCTTAACTAAAAAACCAGTTGATATTGGACCCTATCCTTTTACTACCTTGCATCCCAATGTTGGTATTGTTACTGTTCCTGATCAAAGATTAGAAAAAATTGCCGAGATTATCAAACCGGAAAAAGTCACCCCCACTATTATTGAATTTATTGATATTGCTGGATTGGTCAAGGGCTCTCACAAAGGTGAAGGTCTGGGCAATCAGTTTTTAGCTCAGATTAGAAATTGTGATGCCATTTTGGAAGTGGTCCGGGCTTTTGAAGATCCAAAAGTGGAAAATGTTTTGGGAGAGTTAAATCCGGAGAAAGAAATTGAAATTGTCAAAACTGAGCTTTTCCTGAAGGATTTGGAAACCTTAGAAGGACTTCTCTCAAAAATCGAGAAAGAGCTAAAAAAAGACAAAAAAGCCTTAAAGAAATTTGAACTCTTAAAGAAAATTAAAGAAGCAATCTCCCAAGGCAAATTAATTTCAGAAATTAATTTAACTGATGAAGAAAAATCTGAAATCAAAGAGTATCAATTTTTGACCCAAAAACCAATTTTTTACATCTTGAACACCAATAAAAAACCAGTAGGTTTAAGGTCGGGTTTTAAACATTTGGCGATGAATTTGAAAGATGAAGAAGAAATCTCAGAACTTTCGGAGTCAGAAGTAAAAGAATTGGGTTTTAAATCCCAGCTTGACCAGTTAATTTTGAGTTGTTACAATATTCTTGATTTAATTACTTTTTTTACTGTTGCTGGCGGAAAGGAAACCAGAGCTTGGACCTTGAAAAAAGGTTCAAAAGCTCCAGAGGCAGGTGGAGTAGTTCATTCCGATTTTGAGAAAAAATTTATCAGGGCGGAAGTAATCCCTTGGCAAAAATTAGTTAAGGCTGGTTCTTGGGCCAGGTCTAAAGAATTAGGCTGGATTAAAACCAGAGGAAAAGATTATATAATTGAGGATGGAGATGTAATTGAATTCAAAATTTAAAAATATGAAATTATATGAACTCACCTATTTATTATCACCTGATCTTTCAGAAGAAGAATTAAAATCTCTTCAGGAAAAGATAAATTCTTTTATTGAAAAAGAGGGAGGAATTATAAATGAGCTGACTTTGCCTTTAAAAAAGGTTTTAGCTTATCCAATCAAGAAAAAAACCTTTACTCATTTGGGTACTTTGAGTTTCCAATTCAGTCCGGAAAAGTTGGAAAATTTGGAAAAGAAATTAAAATCGGAAAATCAGATTCTTCGCTATCTAATTTTAGCCAAAGAGTTACCGAAAAAAGTTGTTTTACCTCCCAAACTACCTTTAATCAAACCTAAGCCAAAACCAAAGGTCGAATTAAAAGAAATTGAAAAAAAATTAGAGGAAATTTTAGGAGAATAATATGAACTTAAATAAAGTTTTTCTCATCGGTCGGCTCACTCAGGATCCCCAAGTCAGAACCACTCCCTCTGGTCAAACTGTTTGTAGTTTTGGATTAGCTACCAATAGAATAGGTAAAGATTCCAGCGGTGAAACCAAAAAATCAACCGAATATCACAATATAGTTTTATGGCGAAGATTGGCTGAGATTGCCTCCCAGTATTTAACTAAGGGCTCTCTGGTTTTAATTGAAGGAAGACTTCAAACCAGAAATTGGCAAGATGCCCAGGGAAACCAGCGGAGCAGAACAGAAATAGTAGCTGAAAGAATGCAGTTAGGTCCTCGGGCAGCTGGCAAAGTGGTACCTCTTGAAAAGGAAATGCCCTCTCCTGAGGAAATTCCAATTATTGAGGAAGAGGCTGAAATTGATGTCAAGGATTTGCCATTTTAAATATGGCCTGTTATTTCTGTCAGCGTAATATCAAAGAAATCAATTTTAAAGATATTGAGCTTTTAAAAAAGTTTATTTCTGGATTGGCCAAAATTCGGCCAAAAAAAAGAACTGGAGTTTGTTCTGGTCATCAACGGAAACTTGCCAAAGCCATCAAAAGAGCAAGATATTTAGGATTATTGCCATATACCATAAAATGAGATTGTCAGAGTCATTTTGGCATTGTCATTATTTTTTCTTTTATCTTTTCTTCTATCTCCGGATTTTCTTTTAAGAATTGTTTAGCGGCCTCCATTCCCTGACCAAGTTTTTTGTTTTCATATTGAAGCCAATTTCCGGCCTTTTGGATTAGGCCAAATTTTATTCCCGCATTGATAAGATCAGAAAATTTGGAAATCCCCTCATTATAATAAATATCAAATTCAGTTGTTTTGAAAGGAGCAGCCACTTTGTTTTTGACAATTTTGGCTTTAATTCTGTTTCCGATTATTTCTTCTCCCTTTTTGATCTGGGCGGTTCTTTTTAATTCGATTCTTACTGAAGAATAAAATTTTAGAGCTAATCCGCCAGGGGTTGTTAGAGGCGAGCCCCAGATTTGACCGATTTTCATTCTAGTCTGATTGAGGAAAATAACAACGGTTTTGGTTTTGGCAATAAGGGCCGAGAGCTTTCTTAAAGCCGAAGACATTAATTTTGCCTGAAGCCCGATTTGGAATTCACCCATTTCCCCATCGATTTCGGCTTTTGGAGCTAAGGCAGCCACTGAATCAATGACAATTACATCAACCTCGCCTGACCTGACTAATGTTTCAACAATTTGTAAAGCCTGCTCTCCCGAATCTGGTTGAGAAATTAATAAATCATCAACATTGACTCCAATTTTTTTAGCATAGTCAGGATCTAAGGCATGCTCAACATCAACAAAAGCTCCCACTCCCCCTTGTTTTTGGGCTTCAGCTAAGATATGGAGGGCGAGGGTACTTTTTCCAGACATTTCCGGACCATAGATTTCAATCACTCTTCCTCTGGGAACTCCCCCCACTCCCAAAGCCAAATCCAAAGAAATTGAACCGGTTGAAATGACATCAACACTGGCTGGCTTTACTTCTCTCAATTTCATTATCACCCCCTCACCAAACCTTTGCTTTATCTCTTCCACCGCTTCTTCCAAATCCCTTTTTTCAATTTTTTCCGATTTTTTTCCCATCTTTCAAAAATACCATTTTTAATAAGAATGTCAATAAAAACTAAAATTTAAACCCACTCCCTTATCCCATAAACCAAATATATCTCATTAATTCAACGATCGCGAATTAATGAGATATAATTAGGGTAGATTGAAATGTTTTCGTAACCAACGATCTTCTCCAATTTCTTCACAAACAATTAATCTCAATTCTTTATTAGATAAGCCAAAAAATTCTTTCAAAAGTTCTATTTCAGCTCGGCAATCAAAAGGATAAATCCAAACGCTCTTTTGTAAAGGATAAAAACCCAATTCCTTCAATTTTCCTCGAAAGGCGTCTCGCCAAAGTCTCTTAAGTTCAGAAATATCAAAAATGATTATTCGCCATTTTCCATCCCATCTTTTAGGCTTTTTGATTTTTAAACTATCTATCTGAAGCCAACCGGCTTTCTTTTTCCCTTTTTCAGTTAAAGAAATGTAAATCTGGTGATCCTTTTTTACCATCTTAATACAACCTTCTTTTTTAAGTCGGTAAAAAGCATTTGAGATTCTTTGCCTTTTATATTTCCTCCATTTCCGAAATTGCTTTTGAAGATTTAAAACAAAATGAGGAGAACTTGCGGCAACGAAAACTGCTCCACTAACAGCTAACCAAAAAAGAATATCTTTAACAATCTCTGATTTTGGCTTTCGAAAATAATATTTATATTTGCCCAACATCTTTCCTAATATATCTCACTAATTCAACGATCGTAAATTAATGAGATACAATTATTTTTTTAATTGTTTGGTTAAACTTTTGTAATTTTTTTATTGGGTTTTATTTTTGCTTCTCTATATTTTTTGCCAGCCTTGATTGTCTTGACTATTTTCCCTATCGGTTTTAATATAGACTTCTCTGGGTTTAGCTCCTTTTCCAGGTCCGACCACTCCCCTTTCTTCTAAGATATCAATTAATCTGGCTGCCCGGGCATAACCAATTCTTAATTTTCTTTGCAAAAGGGAGGCTGAGGCCTTTCTAGCCTCAGTGACCACTCTTTTTGCCTCCTCATATAAAGGATCCTCTCCAGAGAAACTAATTAGTTTTTCTTCTGGTAACGAGGCCCAGTCTTCGCCTGGGGTGGCTGGGTAGTAGGGGCCCGCCGAAGGCGGGAGGGTGGTGGGTGGGTAGTAGTCTAAACCTTCCTTTACAATTTCTAATTTTGGCATTTGAATTTTTGATTTTAACCAATTAACCACCCTTTTGACCTCTCTTTCTGAAACATAGGCACCTTGAATTCTTTTTGGTTTGCCAATTTCGGCTGAGACAAAGAGCATGTCTCCTAATCCCAAAAGTTTTTCCGCCCCGGCCATGTCCAAAACTGTTCTCGAATCAACCTGGGAGGCAACCTGAAAGGTAATCCTTGAAGTAATATTGGCCTTAATTAAACCAGTAATCACCTCAACTGATGGCCTTTGGGTGGCAACCACCAAATGGATTCCAACTGCCCTGGCCATCTGGGCTAATCGGACAATTCCGGCCTCCATTTCCCTACCCCGGGCAGCCATTAAATCGGCCAATTCATCAATGATTAAAACAATATAGGGCATCAAGGCTTTATTATTTCGAAAAGCTAATTCATTATAGCTGGCAATGTCCCTCCTTCCCTCAGCGGCTAATAAATCAAATCTTCTTTCCATTTCCAAAATTAACCACTTTAAAGTATTAATTGTCTTTTGGGCATCAAAAATAACCGGAGTTAAAAGATGGGGTAATTCATTATAAATCGGGAACTCAACCCTCTTTGGATCAACCAAAATAAATTTTAGGATTTCCGGGGAATTGCGATAAATTAGAGAGAGAATTAAGCTGTTCAAAAAAATTGTCTTCCCTGTACCAGTACTACCAGCCACTAATAAATGGGGCATTTTAGCCAGATCAGCATAGATCGGATTACCCGAAACATCCCTTCCAAGAACAAAAGTGAGATTAGAAAGAGAGTTTTGAAATTGGGGATTGGAAATTAAATCCCTTAATCTGACCTGGGCCCGAATTCTGTTTGGAACCTCAATACCAACTAAAGATTTCCCTGGAATTGGCGCCTCAATCCGGATCGGATGGCTGGCCAAAGCTAAGGCAAGATCATTAGAAAGAGTAGTGATTTTCGATAATTTTATTCCCTCAGCCGGCTTTAAAGTATATTGGGTAACTGTTGGACCAACATTTATTTCTGACATCTCAACCGGAATCTCAAAATTCTCCAAGGTTTTTTTAATAATGGCTGAATTTATTCTGAGATCGCCAGCTGATGGTCTTTCTTTTTCCGAATCTAACAACTCAAGAGAAGGCCGCTGATATTCAATTTCTGGCTTAGCTATCTCTTTTAACTCCAATTTTGGCAATTCTTCTTTGAAGGAAATCTCTTTGATTTTTGGTTCAATTTCCTTGACTTTGAAGGAGGGCTCTCCCACCACTTTTCTGAATATTCGAGTAATTAGAGGTTGCTTCTCTTCTATTTTTTCCAGTCTTCTTTCTTTTTCTAAAAAAGTGGTGGCCGGCTTTAACAAATGCCAAAAAATTAGACCGGAAATTAAAATTATTCCAGCAAAGATAATTTGGCTAACCCAGAAACCAAAAAGTTGAAAAAGAGGTTTGGCCGCTAAATAACCTAACCAACCACCATCTTTAAGGTGAAGATTTAAACCGCCAAAGATACCGCTAATTCCCAAAATTAAAAGAAGAATGGCTAAGATCTCAGCAAAGAAAAATTTCTTATATTTGGTCAAAAAGAAAACCAAACCAGCCAAAACCAAAATTAAGGGCAAAAGAAAAATCGTCTTTCCAATCAAAAAATTGAGAGCAGAAAAGATCATTCGACCAACTAGACCAGCCTTTTCAAAAAAACTTAAAGCCACAATTACTGCCATGAGAAAAATTATCATTCCCCAAATTCTCTTTTTAACTTCCCCTGGCAAACTAAACCAAACGACTTTCTTTTCCTTTAAAAAAGGTTCTTTTAAATTTTTTTCTCTTTTCTTTTTAGCCATTGTTTGGCTAGAAAATAGGAAAACATTTTCCTAAAAATGGGAATTTTGAAGCATTATTTTCGAAATCCGGTTCCTGCTGGTATCAATTTACCAATAATCACATTTTCTTTCAATCCTCTTAAACCATCTTCCTTTCCTTCAATTGCCGCCTTAATTAAAACTCTCGAGGTTTCCTGAAAAGAAGCGGCTGATAAAAAGGAGTCAGTAGTCAGGGCCACTCGAGAAATCCCTAATAGAATAGGAAGACCCTTGGCTGGTTTTTTATTTTCCTTTTTCAGCCTGGCATTTTCTTCAAGAAATTTTGCCCTTTCGACAACCTCGCTGGCAGTGAAAATAGAATCACCTGGCTCTTTGATTTTTACTCTCGAAAACATCTGGCGGATTATCACCTCTAAATGCTTATCATGGATCTGGGCTCCCTGGGAGACATAAATTTTTTGGATTTCTTTTATCATGTATCGCCAGACAGTTTCTTTACCAGCCAATTTAAAAACTTCCTTCAAATCCAAGCTTCCCTCACAAAGAGGTTGGCCAGCTTTAACTTCTTGGCCTTCTTTAACCCAGATAGCTGCCGGAGCCGGAATTTGGTATTCCAAAATTTCAGTTTTAGGTTTTGGGTTACTTCCAACTTTACTCCTAATTCTGACTAGCTTTTCGGGAGTGATCTCAATTACTTTTCCATCAGCTAAGGCCATTTCTCCTTTACCAGCTGGAGTCCTGGCTTCAAAAATTTCCTGAACCCTTGGCAGGCCAAAGGTGATATCGCCACCTCCAGCCACCCCACCAGTGTGAAAAGTTTTCATTGTCAATTGAGTTCCTGGTTCGCCAATTGCCTGGGCAGCCACAATTCCAACCGCCTCACCAATTCCGACCAATTTATTATATCCCAAATCCCAGCCATAACATTTTTGGCAAATTCCTCTTATGGACTGACAAGTTAAGGGAGAACGAACCTTTACTTTTTCAACCTCCTTTTCAATTATTTTTTCTCCCTTTTCCCAATCAATAATCTCTCCCTTTTTTAAGATGCCCCGGATATCTTCCAAAGAAACTCTTCCGACAATTTTCTCTAAAAAATTCTGGCCAATTTCATCAGCATCCTGCCTAAAAATCTCAATTCCCCTCTTAGTTTTACAATCTTCTTCTGAAATCACTACCTCATGGGAGACATCAATTAATCTTCGAGTTAAATAACCAGCCGTGGAAGTTCTCAAGGCAGTGTCAGCCGTTCCCTTTCGAGCTCCGTGGGTGGAAATAAAGTATTCCAGAACATCAAATCCTTCTTTGTAAGAACTTTTAACTGGCAATTCAATAATCTGACCCATTGGATTAATTACCAAACCCTTCATCCCGCTCATCTGAACTGGTTGACCCCAGCTACCTCTGGCTCCGGCATCAACAATTTGAAAAACCGGACCGGATTCGGGTAAGGTTTCAGGAACCAAAACCTCAATCTCACTTTTTGCTTTTGACCAGACTTCAATTACTTTGGCTGTTTTTTCTTCTTTGGAGAGGAGTCCTTTTTTGAAATGGTCCAAAATCTTTTCAATTTCTTTCTCAGCTTCATCTAAAATTCCCTTTTTCTCAGTCGGAATTAAGAGGTCATCCATCCCCCAAGAGATTCCAGCTAAAGTTGAATACTCAAATCCCAAATCCTTAATTTTATCTAAAGTCTCTTCCACCAATTGGGGATATTTTTCAATAATTTTGGCAATAATTCTTTCCAAATCTCTGACTCGAATTTGTTCATTTTGAAAAGGAAAATCCTCAGGCAAGGCCTGATTAAAAATAATTCTTCCCGCGCTGGTTTCTAAAAAATTACCTTTTAGCCTGACTTTAATTTTTGCCCTTAGATCTATCTCTCTGAATTCATAAGCCAAGATTGCTTCTTCTGGTGTGCCGAAGATTTTACCTTCGCCTTTTGCTCCTTCAATAATCTTTGTCAACCAATAGCAGCCAAGAGCAATATCTTGATAAAGGGTGACAATGGGAGTGCCGGTGGCCGGCTTTAGGAGATTCAAACTGGCTAACATTCTTTCTTTAGCCTCTTTTTGAGCCATCTCAGATAAAGGTAAATGAACGGCCATCTGATCGCCATCAAAATCAGCATTATAGGCCTTACAGACCATAGGATGGATTCGAATTGATTCCCCTTCAATTAGTATTGGATAGAAGGCTTGAATACCTAACCGATGCAAAGTTGGGGCTCGATTTAGTAAAACCAGTTTATCTTTAACCACCTCTTCCAAAATTGCCCAGACCTCGTCGGTCTCTTCCTCAATTAATCTCGAGGCTGCCCTCACATTATAGGCAAGTTCTCTCTCTAAAATCTTTTTAATCACAAAAGGTTTGAAAAGCTCCAGGGCCATTCTTTTTGGAAGACCGACCTGGTTAATTTTCAATTCCGGGCCAACCACAATTACTGATCTTCCAGAATAATCAACCCTTTTCCCTAAAAGATTTTGGCGAAATCTTCCCTGTTTTCCTTTTAACATATCAGCCAGGGACTTTAGTAATCTTTTTCCACCAGTAGTGGCCTGGGTCAGGGTTCCCTTTCTCATTCCATTATCAATTAAGGCATCAACCGCTTCTTGTAACATCCTTTTTTCATTTCTAACGATTACCTCGGGAGCATTAATTTCCAAGAGATATTTTAGACGATTATTTCGATTGATTACCCTTCGGTATAAATCATTCAAATCAGAGGAGGCATATCTTCCGCCATCCAATTGAACCATTGGCCTCAAATCAGGTGGCAAAACTGGTAAAACAGTTAAGAACATCCATTCTGGCCTGAGACCTACCCGAAGAAGACCCTGAAACAATTTCAATCTTCTCAAAATTCCTCTTTTTTGCTCAGGAGTAGATTCCTCTCCTTCCTTTTTCAGTTTTTCAATTTCCTTTTTCAAATCGATCTTTTCAAAAATTTTTCTCAAGGTCTCAGCCCCGGTTCCGGCCTCAAATATTTGGCCATATTTTAAAGCCAGATCATGATACTCTGTCTCAGATAAAATCCTCAGGGGTTTAATTGATAAAACTTCTTCCTTAGCTTTATCTCTGGCCTCTTTTAATTCTTTCCCTTTCCCTTTTTCTCTTTTTGCTTTGAGCTTTCTCTTATATTCCTTTTCAATCTCTTCTAAGATCTTCTTTTTTGCCTCCTCATTAACCTCGGTAACAATATAGCCGGCAAAATAAATTACCCTTTCCAACTGCTGCATTGGCAAATCTAAAATCATTCCCATTCTTGAGGGAACTCCTCTTAAAAACCAGATGTGACTAACCGGAGAGGCTAATTTAATGTGGCCCATTCTTTCCCGTCTGACTGAGGCCTTAGTTACTTCTACCCCACAGCGATCACAAACCACTCCCTTGTAACGAATTCTTTTATATTTTCCACAATAGCATTCGTAGTCTTTTTCCGGGCCAAAAATCTTCTCACAAAATAGGCCATCCTTTTCCGCTCTTTGGGTCCGATAATTAATTGTCTCTGGCTTTGTTACTTCACCATGTGACCAACTCAAAATCTCCTCCGGACTAGCCAATTTTATTCTTATTGATTCTAAATCTTCTACCCTCATAATTTAGCTTTCAGCTTAGAGCGATTAGCTCTCAGTTACTAAAAGCTGAAAGCTAACCGCTAAAAACTATTTCCTCCTTTTGGTTTTTCTTTTACTTCCACACTCAATCCCAAAGATTTTAACTCATTGACTAAAAGGTTAAATGAAGCTGGTACATTTGGTGGTTTTATCTCCTCTCCCTTCAAGATTGCTTCATAAGTGGCTGCTCTTCCGAGAACATCATCAGATTTAAAAGTGAGCATTTCCTGAAGAGAATGGGCGGCTCCATATCCTTCCAAAGCCCAGACCTCCATTTCTCCAAATCTTTGGCCACCAAACTGAGCCTTTCCACCCAGGGGTTGCTGGGTAATCAGGGAATAAGGACCAATTGAGCGCATATGAATTTTGTCTTCAACCATATGGATTAATTTCATCATATAAATGAAACCAACCGTAATCTTCTCGGGAAAAGGAAGGCCGGTTCTTCCATCATACAAAGTCACTTTGCCATCTTCAGGAAATCCTGCCCTTTTTAACTCCCCTTTGATATCTTTTTCATTAGCTCCTGATAAGGCTGGTGAGATGGCATAATATCCCAATTTTTTGGCGGCCCAGCCAAGATGAGCTTCTAAAATCTGGCCAATGTTCATCCTCGAGACAACACTGAGAGGATTTAAAATTATATCAACTGGAGTGCCATCCTCCAAAAATGGCATTTCTTCCACTGGCAAGACTTTTGAAATCACTCCTTTATTTCCATGCCGACCAGCTAATTTATCTCCTGACTGAATTTTTCTAATTTCAGCTACCTCAACCTCAATTCTTTTTATCACGCCTGGCTCTAATTTATGACCCAATTCTCTTGAAAAAACCTTCACTCCAATTACTCTCCCCCTTTTTCCATGTTCCATTAAAAGGGAGGTATCCTTAACTTCTCTTGCCTTTTCCCCAAAAATTGCTCTCAATAATCTTTCTTCAGCTGTTAATTCAGCTTCACCCTTTGGCGAAATTTTGCCAACCAAAATATCATTTGGATTAACCTCAGCTCCAATTCTGACAATTCCCTCTTCATCTAAATCTTTTAATTTTTCTTCTGAGACATTGGGAATATCAGCGGTAGTTATTTCTGGTCCTAATTTTGTCTCCCTAACATCGCAGCCAAAATTCTCAATATGAATTGAGGTATAGACATCATCCCTAACTAATCTTTCTGAAATCAAAATGGCATCCTCAAAATTTCCTCCCCGCCAGGGCAGGAAAGCAATCAGAATATTTCGACCTAAGCTCAAAAAACCTTTAGAAATCGCTCCCCCATCGGCTAAGAGCTCTCCTTTTTTAACCTTTTGGCCTTTTTTAACCAACGGCTTTTGATGAAAACAGGTGTATTGATTAGTCCTGATGAAAGTTCTTAGGTTATAGGTTTTAGGTTTTAGATTTTTAGGTTTAATTGTAATGTGGTTAGCATCGACTTCAGTGACAATTCCATCTTCTTCAGCAATTACTTCCCGACCTGAATCTCTGGCCACTTTCTCTTCTAGGCCAGTCATGATTAAAGGTGGCTCAGGTGAAACCAGGGGAACAGCCTGGCGTTGCATATTTGAACCCATTAAAGCCCGATTAGCATCATCATTCTGTAAAAAGGGTATCAAAGAAGTGGCAATTGAGATTGATTGCTCGGGAGAGACATCAATAAAATCAATTTTATCTCTCTCGGCTATACCTGGCTCACCTTTGATTCTGACCGCCACTTTTTTGGGAATGATATTTCCTCTCTCATCAATCGGAACGCCGGCAGCCGCAATATTATACCTCTCTTCTTCGTAGGCATTGAGGTATTGAAGGCCACCCTCCCGCTCAGTTATAACTCTGCCTTTCTCAACTTTAAAATAGGGGGTCTCTATAAACCCATAAGGATTAATTCTGGCAAAAGCAGCCAGATGGCTGACCAATCCAATATTGGGCCCTTCTGGAGTCTGAATAGGGCAAATCCGACCATAATGGGAAGGCTGAACATCTCTAACTTCAAAGCCAGCTCTTTCTCGAGTAAGTCCACCTGGCCCAGTAGCTGATAGTCTTCTTTTATGCTCTAACTCAGCTAAAGGATTTTCATTATCCATAAATTGAGACATTTGGGAAGAAGTGAAAAACTCTTTAACTATTGCCATCACCGGCCGAGGATTAATTAACTGAATTGGAGTCAAAGTAGAAATATCGAGGGTTGACATTCTATCTTTGATTATCCTTTCCATTCTCATTAATCCCACCCTTAACCTGTTAATCAACAACTCATTAAAAGTCCTTACCCTTCGATTTCCCAAATGGTCAATCTGATCAGGAGAAGCTCCGGGAGTATTATTTAAACGGATAATTTCCCTTAAAACCGCCAGGACATCCTCAGGAGAGAGTAGCCGCTCTTCTTTAGTAATTTCCTCTTTTAAATTTTCACTTTTAAGTTGTAATTTTGAATTTTGAATCTTGAATTTTGAATTTTTGACTATTTTTTCTGGATTTTGTTTGGTTAACTCTGGGAGTCTTTGATACATTCTCCAACGTCCGACTTTAGATAAATCATATCTCTCAAAATTGAAAAACATGTTCCAAATTAATTCCCTGGCTGTATCCGGGGTGGCTAGATCGCCCGGCCTTAACCTTTGATAAATTTCAACCAAGGCCTCAGCCTGATTATGGCTTGGGTCTCTCTTTAAGGTTTCCTCAATATAATTTATTTCGCCTTTGTTAACATCTTGAAATTTTTCTTTGATATCTAAATCATTATCAATTCCAAAAGCTCTTAATAAAGTTGTTGCCGCCACCTTTCTTTTTCTATCAATTTTTACTCCGATAAAGCCCGAAGTTTCAGTTTCAAATTCTAACCAGGCTCCTCGATTGGGAATAATTTTTGCTCCAAAATAATTTTTGCCAGCCAAACTCTGGGCAGTGAAAAAAGCACCTGGCGAGCGAATTAATTGAGAAATGGCCGCCCTTTCCACTCCATTAACAACAAAAGTTCCCCTCTCGGTCATCAAGGGGAAATCAGTTAAAAAAACCTCTTGCTCTTTGATCTCTTTGGTTTTGAGATTGACTAATCTCGTTTTTACTCGCAAGGGTGCTTCATAAGAATCGTTATTCTGTTTTGCCTCCAAATCGGTTTCGTATTTTGGCTCTCCCAATTTGTAATCCAAAAACCAGAGTTCTAACTCTTTTTTAGTATAATCTCTGATGGGAGAGATTTCTTCAAATAATTCTTTTAAATCCCTCTGCCAAAACTCCTGCCACTTTTCCTTTTCCAAAGCCAAAAGATAAGGCAAAGAAAGAAAAACCCTAGCCTTGCCAAAATTTTTTATTTTTATTGAATTCATGTTTTTTCTTTGGTGGGTTTTAAGGTGTGAGATCGATTTTAAGTATTTGAGATTGGATCTTGAAGAGTTTAATTTTAAAAAGTAAATCAGAAAAACCCTCAGTTGGAGGTTCTTTAGGCCGAGATCTTTTATTTAATTTTTATTTCTCTTAAGTATAAAAGGAAAAATTAAAAATTCTCTAAAATTAATTTCATTTTACTCCCCTTCTTTAAATTTGTCAAGTGGATGCCGTACTCGTCGGGTAGAGTTGAAAGTTATCCTTTGGCTAAATTCAAAGAGGGTGCGAGAATTAAAGAAATGTGTTAATTAGAAATAGTAAAAATCTAGAACTAATCAAGGAGAGAATGGTTCTGAGATACTACCAGATTTTGAATTACTCTCAGGTAGATAGAGAAGATGGTACCAAAAGACAAAGGGTTGAGTTCTGGGTTAAAAGATTTGAAGAAGAAAGGAAAGAGATAAACTCAATTAGATTTGGTCAGGCTATTTTAGAAGATCTAAAAAGATTTGGTATTCATTCTTTTAAAATAACCTTCCAGACTGGACCCATTCTGGCTACCTCGGACCAGAATTCATAGATTGGATCTTTATCCAAAAATTT
>DAIPKT010000085.1:0-2716 GCA_036769645.1 bacterium
TTCTCCTGATTCTCTCTGTTTTCTTTAAATGATAGTAAAGCTGGTATTTCTCAATAACTTTTTGGAGCTTTCAGGAAGAGATTTTCTCTCTCTTTCCAGTTAGGGGTGTTACCAATGTATCTCATCATCTTCAACTTACCTAAGTTTTTTTAAAATTTTGTAGGTAATGGTTTATTTTTTAAAGTCCCAACACCTCTACCATTTGTTTTATTAATGAAACTACCACTGGCGGTGGCAACAAACTATAAGAGGGGATGCCTTCATCATCAGGAAAGATAAAGGGTTTTTCAACAATTTTTACTTTTTTATCTTTTTTGTCCCACTCATAACTATACTCGAGAGTAATTTCATAATCATCAACATATTTTTCCGCCTCTTTGACTGGAACTGAATTTCTCAAAAGGATTTTTGGAATTCCGGAAAGGGAGAAGGCCTGCTCGATTAATTTTTCTTCCATCTTTAATCTCTCTCTGATTGGTTTAATTCCTAATTGGTCTCCTTCTTTTGGAAGAAGTCGGGCTCCTTGACAATCGGGATTCTCGCAAATTAAATAAAATTCTTTTTTCTTTTCATCAAAACCTATTTCTCTGGTCGGTAACAATTTTAAATTTCTTGGAGTCTGACATTTAGGGCAAACTCTTCTCCATTTAATTCTTTGATCAATTACTCTTTCTGGGACAGCGATTAAAATAAAAATATCTGGATCATCTCGATAGCCAATTAAGTCTCGGAAAAACAAGGAATAGGAAATCTGGTCTAAATCTCTGGGAAAGCCATCGATAAAAAGGGCTTTTTTCTCCCTTTTGGCCATTTCCCTTTTAACCAGGGCTAGAATTAATTCGGTTGGCAAAAGGATTTTAGTATCCCTTTTCTCTAAGGCCAAGATCACCTCCTTGAGAGGAAGCCAACCCCGATAGTTTTTTTCCAAAAAAGCAAGAAGGTCTTTTTTTCTCTTTTCCTCTCTCAGCTCTCCATCAACTTCCCTGACCATATCGCCAATTGAAAAATGATCTATTTTTTCTATCTCAATTATTTCGGCAAACATTTTTGAATAAGTTCCTTTACCAGAATTTTTCTTTCCCAATAAATAGGCAATGAAAGTATTTTCTTTTAGATATTCCCTTATTCTTTCAATTTCCTTTCCCGCTTTCAATTGAAAATAATTTTCTCTTTCTTTTGGGTCAG
Organism: bacterium; assembly: GCA_036769645.1. Lineage (GTDB taxonomy): Bacteria > Patescibacteriota > Minisyncoccia > Minisyncoccales > DG-74-1 > DAIPKT01. The sequence continues at coordinate 1,186 of DAIPKT010000085.1, forward strand.
TTAAATTAAATTTTTTTGTTACTTCTTTTATTTTAGTTTTGAAAATTGGAAACTTCATACCTAATGCCATTGCTTAATATCTTTATGTCACTATCTTCATCAGTTCTCAAAATTTTTATACCAAGTTTTTTTAACCTTTCCAATACTTCGCAATTGGGATGTCCATATTTGTTTCTTTTTTTATTGTCGCAATCAGGAGTTTTCACTTCTTTATTAGCGCCAACTGAAATCACGGCAATCTTTGGCGAAACTTCTTTTAGAAATTCTTCTGCCGTAGAAGTTTTACTTCCATGATGAGCTATCTTTAAAATGTCTGAATTGAGGTTGAATTTTTTAATTAGTTCTTCTTCTACTGATTTAGAAATGTCACCGGTAAATAAAAATGAATTTAGGCCAAAATTCAATTTGGCCACAATTGAGGTATTGTCATCATTTTTTACTCTTTTTCCTTTTAGATTTTCCATTGGCCAAAGAATATTTAAAGAGACCTTTCTAGCCTTTATTCTCTGACCAGCTTGAGCAATAAAAATAATTGCTTTTTCCTTCTCAATTGATTTTAACCATTCTTGGTAGATCGGGCTATCCTTGACAATTCCCGTCCAAAGAATTTTTTCAACTTTATATCTTTTTAAAACTTCAATCAGACCTGATATATGATCGGTGTCAGGATGGGTTAAAATTATTAAGTCAATTGATCTATCCCAAAAGGGCATTTCTTTGGCCAGTTTTTCTAAAATAGTTGAATCTGGTCCTCCATCAATTAAAATTTGGTGCCTTTTTGGAGTCTCAATAAAAATGGCATCGCCTTGACCGACATCAAAAAAACTTACCTCGAGGAAATGGGATTTACTAAGATCGTAAACTATTAACCAGGCTAAAATATTAAAACAAAATAACACTGTCAAAACTCCGTAAATAAAATTTTTATCTCTCTTGAGCATTTATTAAAAAAATAATAAACCCAAAACCATCATCTCCTTGGCTTTGGGTTTAAAGATTTCCGAAAATTCTCAAATTTAGGCTTTTCCCAAAATCCTGAACATCTTTGTCCCACACTCGGGACAAGTACCGGTCACTGCCTTTCTCTTTACTCCACCCTTTCCTTTCATTAAAATTTCCTTCTCATCCTTCATCTCCTGTTTCTTTTTACATTTTACACAAAAGGCAACAGTAGCCATAATAAAAATATAAGTTTAATTTTTCAAATCGACCTTTTTCCACAGCTCTATTTTAGCTTAATTTAAGCAAAAATGATAGTCAAGCCCCTACTTTTTTAATTTCTCATTTAATTCTCTTAATAATTTCTCCATTTCAATTCCATACATTTGACAAACCTGGCCAATTTTCAAGTTTTCTATTTCTATCTTGGCAAAAGGACACCATAAACATGGTAAATTATATTTTACTAAAATCTTTTCAGCTTCAGGTATCTTTAAAATTTCAGCCAAAGTTGTATCTTCAGTTATTTTTTTAGTCATTTTAATGAATAGCGCAAGAAATACAAGGATCGTAAACTCTAATTAAAGACCTG
>DAIPKT010000086.1:0-2634 GCA_036769645.1 bacterium
CTTCAAGCACGCGGCGTCGCTGGTTCAGGCTTTCGCCCATTGACCAATATTCTCGACTGCTGCCTCCCGTAGGAGTATAGCCCGTGTCTCAGTGCTATTGTTGGGGAACACACTCTCATGCCCCCTACCCGTCATCGCCTTGGTAAGCCGTTACCCCACCAACTAGCTGATAGGTCGCGGGCCGATCCCGGAGCGGTCGCCTTACGACTTCCATTTATCCTCTTCTACTTTTGGAAAAGGGGAACTATCGGGAATTAGCCTGGCGTTGGCCAAGTTGGACCCGTCTCCAGGGTTCGTTACCCACGTGTTACTAACCCGTTCGCCACTCGCCTCGCGCTCCGCGCGAGGAAATCCGAAATTCGAAATCCGAAATTAGAAACAATATCTAAATTCTAATTTTCCAAATTCCAAACCTTATTTTATTTTGTTTGGAACATTAGAATTTGATATTTTGAATTTGTTTCGGATTTCGTGCTTCGTGCTTCGAATTTCCTTGTGCGAAGCACAAGGCTCGTCCGACTTGCATGCCTTATCCACGCCGCCAGCGTTCATCCTGAGCCAGGATCAAACTCTCAAGAATTTTGCAAAGCAAAATTATGACTATAAGCGATAACTTTAGTCAAAAAATCGCTTTGCGATTTTTTCGGGGCAACTCTAAGAAACTGACTCCAGTATTAATTTTTCAATGTTCTTTCCTATCTAATTAAAAACCAAAAAGAGGAAGAGGCTTCCTGATTTTTTCACCTCTCTCTTTATTTCTCAAATCTCTATTCACAACTACCTTTTTTCTTTTTCTTAGCCATATATTTGTCTCTTCACTTTCTATTTTACTCTTCCAAGAAACCTTGTCAAGAGCCGAAGAGAGGACTTGAACCTCCACCAATGGCTTACAAAGCCACTGCTCTACCATTGAGCTACTCCGGCAAATTATTTTTCGGTTTTAATTTTTTTAATCTCTTCCCAATAATTGTCATTTTCCTTTTTTCTTTGGGATTTTTCTCTTAATTTCTGAAGCCAACTTCCGATTTTACTTTCTGATCTTAAACTTAAAATCCTAATTTTGGAAAGGATTTTTTGCAAGAATACTTCATAAGAAAAATTTTTAAGAGGGTTGAATTCTTTAATCTTTTTCCTTAATTTTGAACTAACTGATTCACCTTTTGGCGGTAAAACCTCTGGTAACTCAACCAAGAGGGGAATTTTCCGAAACAAAATTATTCCCATCCCTACCAAAGAGCTAATTAAAATTATTATCGCAATAAATTCTATCATAACTAAAGCTTAAGAGGATTATAATTCAAACCTCACAAATCTTTTTATAATAATATTTTCTCCTAATCTGGCAATATATTCATCAATTAAGTCTTTGATTGTTTTTGTCTCATCTCTTATCCAAGGTTGGCTAAGAAGGGAGATTTCTTCTTTATATTTTTTCAATTTCCCCTCCACAATCTCATCAATTATCTTTTTTGGTTTTCCAGAACTTTCCAATTGCTCTTGATAAATTTTTTTTTCTCCGGCTAAAAATTTTTCTGGGATATCTTCTGGTTTTAAAAACAAAGGATTCCTGGCCGCAATTTGCAAACAAATTTCATGAGCCAATTTTTTAAATTCCTCAGTTCTGGCCACAAAATCGGTTTCACATCTAATTTCTACCATTGCTCCAATTTTTTTGTTTTGATGGATATAAGCTTCAACTATTCCTTGATTTAACTCTTTTTCCATAAATCTGAAGGTAATGTGAAAGTCAAACTTTCACCTGACTTTCTTTCGCTTTAAGGATAATTTCTTTTATTTTTTCTAAAATATATTTTACTGAACTTATAGCATCATCATTAGCTGGAATTGGATAATCAGTTAAGGTTGGGTCAACATTAGTATGGGAAATGGCAATCACTTTTATTCCCTTCATTCTGGCCTCTTTTACTGCCAAATCATCTTTTTTCATGTCTAAAACCAAAATAGCATCAGGTAATCTTTCCAAATCTTTTATTCCTCCAAATTTTATTTCCAAATTCCTTAATTGCTGGTCAATTTTTGCCCGCTCTTTTTTTGTATATTTTTCCAATTCTCCTTCTTTCTTCTTTCTTTCTAAATCCTTAAAATATTCTATCCTTTTTTTAATTGCCTCAAAATTGGTAAAAGTTCCTCCTAACCATCTTTCATTAACATAAGGTAAACCCAATTCTTGAGCTACATTTTTCACTAAATCTTTGACCTGAATTTTTGTTCCAATTATTAATAAAATTTTATTCTCTGAGATTAATTCCTGAATAAACTTCAGGGCTTCTTCAAATTTTTCTTTTGTCTTTTCCAAATCAATAATATGAATGGTATTTCTCACTCCGCATATATAAGGCATCATTTTCGGATGAACCCTGGAAGTTCGATGACCAAAATGCAAACCAGTCTTAGCCATTTCCTCGATGTCAAGTTTAAAATCAACTTTTTCTGATTCTTTTGGTTTTTCCTTAATTTCAACCATAAATAAATCAATATCCAATATATCATATTAAAAATTTAGAATCAAGCTGGTGTATTAACGGATGTAAAATGTAAGTGAAATGGTATTGGTTAACGGATTTAAAAAGTAGCAGATAGATTGAGAAATCTTGGAGAGATTTCTTTTTCTCT
>DAIPKT010000087.1:0-2583 GCA_036769645.1 bacterium
TTCTAAGCTGCCTTTCCAGGTTCCACCAGATATTTCGAAGGCTTTGCAGATTTGTTTTTTTGTCTTGAAAGTAGCAGGTTCTAGGCATTTTCCCTCTCTCCAGCATTTTGGACCAATTTCTTTTCTTAGCTCTAAATAGCCTGCCAATTTTTCTGTTATCGGAATTCCTACTTTGTTCCTGATTTCCCACTGGGCAACCCCACAACTTCTTGCTCTGGAAGTTTCGATAACACCGGCGCCTTTTCCATAAATCATTGATTTAGCCTCTTGCCCCATCAAAAGGAAATAGACGAACCGGGGGTCTCTTTTTTCTATTAACTCCATCTGCTTTTTTCTAGCTTGACTAGCTATTTCTCTATAATCTTCCTTTAGATCTTGGTTGAAAGTCGGAGGGATGACAAATCTCCCTTTTTTGGCAATTTCTTCTAATGGTTCTATCTGGCAAAGAATTTGTCTTTGTCTTACTAACTGGGCATATTGAGCTAAACTGGCTTCTACTTTCATATTCAAGGAAATAGAATGTGTCGTTAGATCAAAGTTAAGAGAAGTTCTTTCTTCAACTTCTTCTTTGCCCCAAAATTTCCATTCCGAAGGCAATGTTTCATTTGGTATTTCCAAACCAAATTTTTCCTTAATCAATGCTTCAACTTTCTCTCCAATTTCCTGAAGTTCTGATAATGGAGCATTTTTCAGAACATTTGTTAGTTTTATTAGATAGCGGGGTGGGGCAGAAAATATCATTCGTGTTAGAGTTCCTTCTGGCAACATATATCTAGCATCTTGTTCTGGAATTCCCAGATCGATAGCTCTTTTATAGGCTTGGAATGTCACTTCTCCAAGGTCGCCAACAGCCTCATTATATCGACTCGGCCTGATGACCCTCAATGATGCCTCGATTCCAGCACCAAAGACTAGATTGTGAACATTGACATTCCGCCAGAAATAAATTGCTCCAAATCTCGTCAGATCTTCCACTGTTATGGCGTATGGCAAAAAATCTCCGAGAATCATGTGGCCGTAGTTTTTCATAATCCTATTTACCATTTTCTTGGATTCTTGGGGATTATCTCGGCACTCCTTGTAAAGGTCTTGGATACTTCCCTTTTCAAATGGTGTCTGGGAGATTTTCACTCCCACTGCAGCTAGTATCGCAGGTTCATCTTCTAATAATCTGACTTCTACCATCTTCCCTTCCTCCATTTTTAGTTTTGGTGAACTATCTATTTTTTACTACAAAATAAAAAATCCTGTCAAATAAAAACCTGAAATTTTCTCAGCGTTATTTTTCAAATTATTACTCTTTTATTTTTGGCGGTTTTTTTTCAATTTCTCCAAATAGTTTTTTGAATCCTCTTTTATCCAACCTGAAACATCAATAATTTCAATTTTTCCATCTGATTTTTTAATCACTACTTTCTCAATTCCGGCATTAATAATTGCCCTTTTACACCGGTCACAGGGCAAAGCCTCAACTAATTTCCCTGCCAAATCAAAACCAGTAATATATAAGAGCCCTCCTAAAACACAAGTTCCGCTCCGAGTGGCATTGATAATAGCATTTTCTTCAGCATGGACGGCTGGACAATCTTCATAGGCTGAACCATGGGGTAAATTCAATTCATCTTTAAGGCAACCTACCTCACTACAATTGACTCCACCCCGAACTGGACCATTATAGCCAGTACTAACTATCGCATCTTCTTTAACAATAAGACTGCCATATTTCCTTCTCAAACAATTAGATCTCAGGGCAACGCTTTTTGCAATTTCCAAATAATATTCATCTTTTGACAATCTTTTCTCCATAAATTTATTTCTCTATCTCTATGCCCATATTTTTGGCAGTTCCTTCTATGATTTTCATTGCCCTTTCAATAGTCTCGCAATTTAAATCGACCATTTTTTGTTCAGCAATTTTTCTCAATTGTTCCTTGGTAATCTTTCCAACCTTTATTTTATTTGGCTGACCAGAACCCTTTTCAATACCAGCTGCCTTTTTTAATAACTCCGAGGTAGGGGGTTGTTTTAATTTTAGCTCATAACTTCTATCTTCGTAAACTGTTATTTCAACTGGGATTTGCCAGCCAGCTTGCTCTTTGGTTAATTCATTAAATTTCTGACAAAATTCAGCAATATTTAAACCATACTGAGCCAAAGCCGGACCCACTGGTGGAGCCGGTGTCGCCTGACCAGCTGGTATTTGGAGTTTGATTATTGCTTTAACTTTTTTCATTTTTTATGTAAATTTATGCTTCTCTTATGGATAAAAACTTGATAAAATTAGAATAGTTCATCCTCAATCAATTTAATATATTTGTTTACAAAAAATCTATCTGGCTCATGCCTCGCCGCTCTTACTAATATCTCAAATTTAGGAATAAAACGAAATAATCCGCGAACAGGCTTTTCCACTTGCTCAGGCATTCGGTCATCTAAATTATAAATTGTTCCGTAGATGGTTTTAATTGAGATATTGGGCAATTCTGTCTTTATTTTTCTTACAAGCTCAGTATAACGAACTCCCTCCGGATTATTCTTAAGAATTTCAATTGCTTTTAAAATTATTTGTTTTCTTAGGGTCAT
>DAIPKT010000088.1:0-2482 GCA_036769645.1 bacterium
TCCCATAAACGAGTTTTTTTGAGATTTTCTAGAAGGTTTTTGGCTAATTCTTTATTAATTTCTAAATTGAAAAGTTCAGAGAAAGGGGTTATCTCTCCTGAATAAATCCTTTCTATCTTTCTTATTAATTTCTTAGCTTTTTCTGAATCTTCTTTACTAAGAAACCTTTCCTTCTCAACCTTATCTTTAATTCCTTTCAATTCTTCAAAATATTTAGTAACTCTTTTCTCTTCTCTTGGAGAAAGTTCTCTGGGTTTTTCTTCTATACTGACGATCATATCTTCAAACTCATTTATTCTCTGCTGAGATTCCCGAATTTTTCGTTCTTTTTCAGCTTCTTCCTTCTTTTTCTTCTCTTCTTCGGTGAAAGAAGCGCGTTCAACTAAAATATCAAAAACTTCTTTTCTAGTTTTTATTTCTCCTTCAAATTTAATTTTTCCAGTATCGCCGCTAAGCAATTCCTTAAGATTTGCTGTCATTGTTTCTATTAAATCTTGGTCAGCCAGCCGATTAAGGTAATAAAAATGGATGAGTTCTTTTAATGTTTCGGTTAGGTCAAGCAGGCCGGTTTTTTTATCTCTGATTTGTTCGTCAACTAAAGCATCGGCTATTCGCGCCATGTCATCAAGAGTGAGTGGAATTCTCTGCTGCCTACCCTTTTCTCCTTTTTTCAGTTCTTTGTTTAAGTCATTATGAAAAGCGGAGACAACTTTTGATATTTCTCTGCCGATTTCTGGATGATTGTAAATATCTAAAATACAACCCTCGGGTTTTTCTTCTGGTTTTTCTCCGAGCTTATAAGTAAAATAATAATCAGCGGCCAAATGCAGAGAGTCTTCTGAAAGTTCCCCCATTCGCTTAAAAACAACCCCGCGCGCCAAAGACGGATCCACTTCATTGCGAGCCAAGTATTCTTCTGGCGGATTAGTGGAAAAGAATACCCAAAATTTGGGACCGGCTTTTATTTTTTTTCCACCATTTTCCCAAAGCTGAATTTCTTCAGCTAATTGTCCTCTTTTACCTCGCAATTTCAGTAAAGCATTGATAACTTGCGGTTCAGCCAAGCCCACCTCTTCAATGTGAAGCGTAAATCCCATACCTCTCTGTTCATCAAAAGAAAAAGTACCGTCAGGAGGGCGAGTTAAACCCATTGCTTTGGGCACTGCTCCATATTGAAAACGCCATTGGGTTTTTTCTGCAAGACCAGCAGACCTTGCCAATTCCTGTAGTTTAGTATGAATTAAAGCCAGTTTTCGTTCCTGGGAAAGTTTTTCTTCTTGTTCTACTTCTTAGGCGATTTTGGAAATTTCTGCCTGCGCCTCGGTTGATTCTAAAAACTCATGCCATTTTCTTTTCTCTTCTTCAGTTTCAACTTTAGGCACCCATTTTGCCATTAATTCTGAAACATCGGTCTGACCAGAACAATAAAAATCAAGCGGTTTTACTCCTCGGCCATACAATAATTCAGTAAACTTGTCCGCCAAATAGGTCTTACCAATGGCAGTTGGTCCTTCTATTAGAAGCGGCTGGCGATGCTTGTAGGTCCTTGCCATTGCCTCCAGAATTTCAAAAGATTCTCTCATCGGAATAATCTCTCTTTTAATCGCTTCAATTTCTTCTCTTGTAGCATCAGTTTCCAGTTTGGTAATGAGCGGCCTTTCTTCGTAAGGATTGCCGATATAAATATATTTCTTTTTTTCTTGGGTTTTAGGATCAATTTCTTCTTCAAATACAATACCGCTAGAAATTTCTCCTTCTGGTCCTTTTTCCTTTATTTTTGCCTCAATTGCTTCTTCTTTCAATTCTTCTGGCGATTTGTAGCGAAATTCTTCTTGGTTCATAATTGAACTTATTCTAAACTTAAAGTTGGTCCAAAAAGCCGATAAAAATGGGGATAAGTAATTTTATTTTCAATAAAATCTCTTTCGCTAAAGACGATAAGGCGGGAATCTTTTGGCATTTTCATTTCAAATAAATCTTTTCCTTTATAATCTAATAATTGCAAAACATTGTGATTTGCCAAATGCTTTAATTGGTTCAACAAGGGGCTACTGATGTTTTTTTCTATTTCCAAAAATACCCATTTACTTTTTTCAAAAGCGTCAATTATTTTTTCAATCACCTCTTCGTCAGCAATTGATTTGTCATAGGTTATTTTTTCAATATCTGTTAATTTTTTTATTGCTTCTAAAATTTTATCAGAACTAATTTTGCTTTTTGATTCTTTTATGATTAACCCCAAATCAAATGTCCGGTTTGATTGTTTCTGAACTTTTTGAAGAAGACGGATAAATTTTTTAAGTTTCTCTTGGTTCATAATCCTATAAAAATTACAAGAATTGGGTTAATATTTTTCCGAATGTCTAATCATATTCTACGGACTCTACGTCTGCAGAAACGGTCGGTGTTTCTTTTTGTTTCTTCCCACCGAACACACCAGTCAACTTACCGAAGATACTCATGACTTATTCCTCCTTTCCTT
>DAIPKT010000089.1:0-2389 GCA_036769645.1 bacterium
TTTTCAAATTCTTATCTTATTCGACCTTTTTGGCCGCTTTTTTGAGCCGGTGCATGATGGCAAAGCCAATTCCTCTCTCTGGAAAACTCTCAGATAAAATAATCTCTACTTTTTGTTTATCAAATTCCCGAAGAGTTTCAAATAAATTTTTGGCTATTTCTTCCAAGTTTTTTCCTGAGCCAACCGTTAAAACCAAATTGGCCTTTTTATAAAATTTTTTTGTCTCTTCAGTTGCCATTACCCCAATAATTTTTTTTCTTTTTTGATAATATCCAATCAAGTTTTGAATTTTTGAAACCTGATCTTTACCTTCAACCAAAATTAAAGGGGCTTTGGGAGCATAGTGGCGATATTTCATTCCTGGAGATTTGACAATTTTATCTTTCAGTTTTTCGCCTTTCAAAAATGGATGGAGCTCAACATTTTTCAAAACTTTTTTTAATTTCTCAAAGGAAATTCCTCCCGGTCTCAAAATCTGAAAGGGTTTTTTTGTTAAATCAATTACGGTTGATTCTACTCCAATCTTAGTCTTTCCGCCATCTAAAATTAAATCAATCTTATCTCCGAGATCTTCAAAAACATCTTTAGCAGTAGTTGGCGAGGGCCTCCCAGCTAAATTGGCTGAGGGAGCAGCAATGGGTAAGCCAGCAGTTTTAATTAATTCTAAAGCAATTTTATTTTCTGGCATTCGGATAGCCACTGTCTTTGACCCAGCAGTAACGGTATCCGGGACAATTTTCCTTTTAAAAAGGACCAGGGTTAAAGGACCTGGCCAGAATTTATTGGCTAAGATTTTAGCCTCTTTTGGAATCTTTTTTGCTAACTTAAATAAATCTTCAAAATCAGCAATGTGAACTATGATTGGATTATCCATCGGTCTTTTTTTTACCTCAAATATTTTTCTAACTGCCTTTTTATCTAAAGCATTGGCTCCCAATCCATAAACTGTTTCAGTGGGAAAGGCAACTAGATCTCCCCTTTTAATAATTTTAGCCGCTCTTTCCAAAATTTTCTTTTCTGGCTTTTGAGGATGAATTTTAATTATTTCAGAACTCATTTTATGGTTTAAGATCAGGTTTTAAACCTCTGATGAAATACCATTTGGTGGCTTCAATTAAGATTAAATTGAGCATGCCTAATCCTAAAAGTAATCCCCAGTGAAAAAAATTTAAGGGTGTGGTCTTGAGTAAATTTTGAAACAAAGGAAGATAAATAGCTGCCAAAAGCATCAAAAGACTAAAAATCATACAGAAAACTAAATATAAATTGGAAAAAGGATTATATTGCCAGATGTTTTTTCTTAAATTTTTGCAGGAAAAAGCGTAAAAGAGAGTGTCAATTGCTAAGGCAGCGAAAATTATTGTCCTGATTTCAGCTATTGGGAAACCAATTTTTAAAAGCCACAAAAATAAACCAAAAAGAATTAAACTGGTAACAATACCAAAACCAAAAATTATTACTTTCATCTGCTGGGTTAAAAGGGGGTGTTTTGGGTCCTCAGGTTTTCTTTCCATAATTCCTTTTTCTTTTGGTTCAAAACCAAGAGCTATTCCCTGAGGACTGCCTTCAATTAAGTTTTCCCACAAAATCTGGGCTGGTAAAATTGGTAAAGGTAATCCACCAACGATACTGCCACCAATTAAAATTATTTCTGAAAAACATTGAGAAACTAAAAGGGTAACTGTTTTCCTAATATTATCAATAATTGCCCTTCCTTCTTCAACTGCCGCCACGATGATTGAGAAATTATCAGTTAATAAAATTAAATCTGAAGCTTCTTTGGCCACATCAGTGCCAGAGCCCAAAGCTAGGCCAATATCAGCTCTTTTTAAGGCCGGGGCATCATTTATTCCATCTCCAGTCATTGCCACCACCTCTCCCCTCTCCTGCCAGGCTTGAATAATTCTCAATTTCTGTTTGGGTTCAACCCGGGCATAAATCTCAATCTTTTTTAATCTCTTTTTAAATTCCTGATCACTTAATTTCTCTAATTCTGAACCTTCAATGGTATTCTCTTCTTTGGCTGGCAATCCCAATTCTTTAGCTACTGCCTGGGCAGTTAATTTATGGTCTCCGGTAACAATAATTGGTCTCATTCCTGCCTGATGGCAGATTTTAATCGCCTCTTTTGCCTCTTTTCTCAGAGGATCATGTAAGGCAATTAAACCAACAAAAACTAAATTCTGACATAATTCCTCTAATTTTCGAATTTCGAATTTCGAATTTCGAATCTTTCTATAAGCAGTAGCTAATACTCTTTGCCCCTTTCCTGCCAACTCCTCACATTTTTTATTCAATTTTAGAATTCTTTCTGGAGTTAAAATTTCTTCTTTTCCATCGAGATCTAAAAATTTAGACTTTCCCAAAATTATCTCTGGTGCTCCTACTA
>DAIPKT010000090.1:0-2366 GCA_036769645.1 bacterium
AAATATAAGAATCCATTAAGGTAAATTTGCCGCTCTCAAAATATTTACCGACTATAGCAATTTTGACTGGTTTTTGGACAGTTTTTATTGTTTTAACTAATCTTTGCCAATCCTTTAAATTTCCTTTTCTTCTCGATCTCAAACCAAACTTTTTCAAAATTCGATTACCCAGATTTTCTTTTTCAAAATTAATTGGGATTTCATAGATTGACTCAATATCAGGAGCGGAAATAACATCTTCTTTGGCTAGATTACAAAAAATTGAGATTTTTCTTTTTCTTGGTTCATCTAAGGGTAAGCGTGCCCGACCCAAAATAATATCTGGTTGAATTCCAGCCTCATTTAAAAGTCTAACTGCATTTTGAGTTGGTTTTGTCTTCATTTCTCCAATCATTTCTGGAATTGGTAAATAACTTATTAAAATAAAAAGGACATCTTTTGGCTTTTTTAAATGCATCATTCTAGCTGCTTCTAAAAAAAGCAGGTTTTGGTATTCTCCTACTGTTCCGCCAATTTCAATTAAGACAAAATCAGCCCCAGTTTTTTTGGCTGTTTTTTTAATTCTGAAAATTATCTCATCGGGGATATCTGGCACTACCTCAACACACCTACCGCCATATTCAAGATTTCTTTCTTTGTCAATTACCGTCTGATAAACCCGACCAGTAGTAATGTAATTATCAGTGGTTAAATTCTCATCCAAAAATCTTTCATAATTTCCTACATCCTGATCACATTCTGTTCCATCATCAGTAACAAAAATCTCCCCATGTTCAATGGGATTCATGGTTCCGGCATCGACATTGATATAAGGGTCAATTTTAATTGCTGTTACCTTAAATCCTTTTGACTTTAAAATTTTTCCAATGGCAGCTGTTGCCACCCCCTTGCCGATGCCAGACATCACACCACCCGCCACAAAAATATACTTACTCATTTTCTTTTTCTTCAGTAATTATTACCTTTATTTCTCCTTCTAAATTATGCTCAAACTTAATTTTTACTGGATACTCCCCTATTTCTTTAATTGGTTCTTTTAACTCAATTTGATTTTTTTTGACATCAAAACCTAATTCCTTTAATTTATCAGAAATTTTTTGGCTATTAATTGATTCAAAAAGCTGGCCTTCTTCACTAATCTTAACTGGTATTACAATTTCCTGGCCATCAATAGCCGTAGCTAATTCCTGAACCTTCTTTAATTCCTCTTCAGCTTTTTTTACCTCAATTTCTTTTTGAGTTTCTAACCACTTTAAAGCTTCTTCAGTCGCTAGTTTAGCCAAGCCCTTGGGAATCAAAAAATTCCTGGCATAGCCATCAGCTACTTCTTTAACCTCGTACTTCTTTCCAAGCTTATTTATATCTTGAAGGAGAATTACTCGCATAAAAATTAATAAAATTCGAATATCGAAATTCGAAACAAATTCTAAATTCAAATGTTCAAATTTTATTATTGGATTTTCTCATAAACCCTTTATTATTTCAATAGCCTTATCTAATTGGGGATCTCTCTCTTTCTCATAATCCTCTTCAGTCATTTCTACTCTTATATCTGGCTCTAATCCTTTGTCAGTGATTAATTCTCCTTTTGGGGTCAACCATTTAGCAATAGTAATCTTTAAAGAAGAGCCTTCTCTTAATCTTTCTAATTCCTGAACTGAACCTTTACCAAAAGTTTTTTCTCCAATTAATATTATACCACGATTATCTCTTAGAGCCCCAGCTAAAATTTCTGAACCTGAAGCTGTGCCCTTGTTAATCAAAACTACCGTTGGGTAATCTAATAATCGAGCCGGGCCTTTGGCAATATATTTCTTTTGCTCTTTTCCCTCTCCAAAATCTTCAAAGGCAACAATTTGATCCTTTTCCAAAAACCAACCGGCCAAATCTCGAGCCACCTCTAAATAACCACCAGGATTATTTCTTAAATCTAAAATTATTCTTTTAGCTCGGCTATTTAAAATTTCAAAGGCAGCTATTCTAAAATCAAAACTGGCTTTTTCAGTAAAATGATAGAGTTTTAGATAGGCAATATCATTTTTCAATTCCCATTTCAAAGATGGAATCTCAATCACTGCCCTAATAATTTTGAATTCTTTTGTTTTTCCCCATTCTTCTCTAAAAATTGTTAAATTAACTTCTGTTCCTTTTGGTCCTCTAATTAAACTTACTGCCTCATCAATTGTTAAGTCAGCAGTCAAAGTATCATCTATTTTTATAATTTTATCACCAGCTCTCAAACCAGCTTTCTGAGCTGGGGTTCCTTCCAAAGGAGCTATTACTTGAAGTTGACCTTTTCTAATTCCAATTTCCATTCCTACTCCTTCAAATCTCCCCTTGACATCTTCCTCAAATCTTTTTGTTTC
>DAIPKT010000091.1:0-2352 GCA_036769645.1 bacterium
TTTCAATAAAAACCTCTTAAAAGAACTTTAAAATCAATAAAAAGAACTAAAACTTGTCTTTTAGAGAGAGGTTTCAAGGAAAACTTACCTTGAATTCTCTCTCCGAGAGAAAAGCCTTATCCAGAATTACTAATTATTCAACGCTCTCGTTTTACTTTTCCCAAAAAGCTAAGTCAAATTTGAATAAAAAAAGGGAAGTTTTTTTCTTCCCTTTTTCACTCAATGGCATGTCTTCTGGCCATTTCGGTTTCGTTTGTTTTAGTCAAATCCATCAGGACTGAGATGATACTATCTAAAAACACCAAGGCATTTATTTCAAAGCGAGTTCCCAAGGGTGCCAAGGGTGGCCCGGCGACTAATCGTCTTTCGGCATAATTTGTAGTGATTTCAGTTTCTTCTCTACCAGGTATTTCGATGGTAATATCGGCTAATCTTCCCAGGGTCGAACTGCAATTGGAGGTAATAGCAATTATTTTTGGACTTGGTTTAATTCTTTCAAGAACAATTTGACAGAGGGTGAGGTTAGTGGCCGTGGTACCGGAGCCGGAAATTACTAATATTATATCTTCTGAGGTCACCGCCGGAGTGGTGGCGTCGCCAATGACATGAGCATTGAAGCCGAGATGGACTAATCGCATGGCAAAAGCCTGACCGACCAATCCTGACCTTCCTGCTCCCATTGTGAAGACTCTGTTTTGTGTTTTATAGACTTTCATGATTGAATTTATCATTTCTTTTAACTCAGAACCTTCCCCGATTTTGTCGGCAGTTTTCTTAATTATTTCAGCCATTTTAACCATTGAGTGAGCTATTTTTTGGTTTAGTGTTTCTTCACTTTTTTCAGTTGTCAAGGATCTTATTCCTCCTAATTATTTTTAACAATCTTTTAAAAAATAGTCAAAATAACCAATGATCAAATATTAAAGATAATGCGTAATAAAGGATAGGGAGACGGGAATTTCCCTTTCCCTAGATTTTTAAACCCTTAAAAAGATCGGGAGGAAAAAGGGACCGGAAGGAAAAAATAACGTGAATTTTTTTACTTTTCTTTCGCTTCGGTTTTTCTACCGCCTTCTTGGTCTGGCCTTTGGTCGCTCAACTAAGCCTAACTCTTGCCTCAATATCTCATTAGCCATTGCTAAGATGAATTCTCGATAAACTTTTTGCCGTTCAGCTGGAGTTTGACCAAACCTTTGGTAAATCAGATTCTCGTCAATCAAATTCACTAATTTTTTTCTTCCTTTAAATTTAATCCAAAACTGGATCAGCTCTCCAAAAGTATAAAACCTCTAACTTGACCATCGCCAATCCTCTGACCGCTCCACCAACCCTGCCCGCAGTGGATTGGGCTCAATGTAGCCTCCCAACTTTGTAATTATATCACCCATAAAAGTCCACGTCCCTTTTTACTTCATCACCTTTTTACTTCCTATTTCTCGATCAGAGATGTTATGTAAAGTCGTGGTTAAAGCCGGAATTCTAACTTCTATTATTTTCTTCAGCCTTTCTTAGAAAATTATGGTAAATTATATCAAGGTATGAAATTTCTAAATTATTCAACTATGAAATTATCATATTGCTACGACACGAGTACGACATCTTCTTGACACTCTCTTTTGATAAAGCCATAATAAAATAAGGTTTTGAATAAACTTCCCAATTCAGCAATGTTTCAGAAATTGAAAGAAAATAAAAAATTTCTCTTTCTGGTAGGAAGTATTATTCTAATTTTCTTTCTAATCTCTTTTCTTTACTGGCTCTCTTAAATTAGAAAAATTTCAAAAAAAGCAATTACTCCTGAAAAAAGAGAAGAAGAACAAAAGATGGAGATCCAACTCAAGGAACTTGAACAATTAAGAGGAGAAACTCCACCTCCAACCCAAGGAGAAATTAAAAGACAAATTGAAGAGCTAGAGAAACTTCGAAAAGGAATTAAACCTCCTTCACCAGCAGAAATTGAAAAACAACTTGAAGAGTTAGATAAATTAAGAGAGTTAGAGAAATTAAGGAGATAAATTTATAGATGGCAATAATAAATAACTTCAATAATAAGTTAAGAACTATTATCTCTCAAAAGAACATATTTGAGACTTTTTTGGTAATTCTCTTTGCCAGCTTATTAGTAGGAGCTCTTATTTTTGCCTGGACTGAACCAACTAAAGCTCCACCAGAAGGTAATGTTCCTTCACCAATTAATGTTGGTGGCGCTTCTCAATACAAATCAGGTGCCCTGGGGGTTGGTGGAGTTTTAGAGGCTTTTAGTAATCTTATTGTTTATGGCAATGTCGGTATCGGGACAACTTCTCCAGCCTATAGGCTCGATGTGGCTGGTGATATCAACCTTCCTTCAAC
>DAIPKT010000092.1:0-2320 GCA_036769645.1 bacterium
TTTTAGCCAAAACATTTAAAGGAGAAAATTGTCAAATATTTGCATTTCTGATAGATTTGTTTAAAATGGAATTATGAGACTATGAAGAATAAAACATTTACTTTAAAACCAATAGATTTGAGTAAAAAATTAAGATCATACGAGGGGAAATGGGTGGCTTTATCTTTAGATCATAAAAAAGTTTTAGGGGTAGGGGATACTTTAAAAGAGGCTAAAGAAAAAGCCGAAAAGCAAAGCAAAAAATATATTTTTATTAAACTGCCGCCATTTAGAATGAGTTATGTTCCTTCCTTTTAGTTATGAAATTTCCTTATTTAAAGACACCGAGGATAGACCCGAGAAAAAAGTGGATTAGTCGGCCAATAATTCCAATTATTCTTTTTGGACCAAAAGGGAGCGTCCGTATTGACGCTCTTATTGATTCTGGCGCCGATAGATGTTTATTTAATGCCCAAATAGGAAAAGAAATTGGCTTAGATTTAGAAAAAGGAGAAAAGGAAATTTTTAGCGGAATTGAAGGAGGAAAAATCGTGGCTTATTTGCATAAAATTCAACTCCAAATTATTGGAATAGAAAAAAGAATTGAAATCACTACTGGATTTACTGATGCTCCAGGAGTTTTTGCAATTTTGGGTCAAGACGGATTTTTTGATGCCTTCAAAATTAAATTTGAGAAAGATCATGATATTATTGAAATTATTCCAACCAAGAAATAAATTTTTAATTCGGAAATCACTGAGTTAGTTTGTCAATCCCACCAAGCTCGCAAAAAAGTAAAAGAGTTATTAGAAGAAGCTAAACAAAAAGTCGAAGAATTAATTGAGAGGTAAATTTTATGGAACCAAATTTGCCTTTAAAATCGGTTATTTTAGAGGTTGTCCGAAATCAAATCAAAATATGAATAATCCACTCAAAAATTTAATTGAGATTATCAAAACCGCTAGGCCAACTGAAGTTAAATCTGCCCAAAAAGAGGTGGAAAAATTCTGGCACAATGTTTATATACCGCAAAGAGAAAAAGGCCGGCAATGTTTTAGGATTTTTCTTGATGAGTTGAAAAATTTTGAACAAATAAGAGACATTGACCATCAAGCCTATTTTATTAATACCCTCAAATGGCCTCTCTGGGCAATTGGTGAGGAATATTTTGAAGACTGGGCGGAATTTATTTTAAGATACATTCAGCATCCATCAGGTAAGATCAGACAGGCGATTTTGCGAGCTGCCGATTATTTAATTATGGATATTTCAGCCGATTTGAGATTTGATTTTAATAAAAAGATTAGCCAGGCCGAAAAAGAGAGAATCGAAAAGAATAAAAATCGTTTTTGTCAATTTGTTTTTTCTGTTGAGAGTCTTTTTGAAAAATACTATGAACCAAAATTTGGGCGCTACAAATATATTAGCTCTCTGCCAGCGAGCATTTATAAAAGTTTAGAAATTTTCTTTTCAAATTTGCTTTCAAGTGAAGCCTTAGAAAATATGTATTTGGAATACAAATATGAAAAACAAAAGCAAAATCCCGAAGAATTTAATATGCCAGGATTAAAATTGGTTCAAAAAGAAAAAAAATGGGATTATTATTATGATGCTATGGAATATTTAAATTTGGGAGAGATAAAAATGGCTAAAATGCTTCTTGGTAAAGCCATTGAAATTGATGAAGATTTTGTTGCTGCTTATGTCGGAATGACAGCGGTGGCTAAGGAAGAAGGAGATAGAAAGAAAGAAAAAGAATATGCTAATTTAGCTTTTGAAAGAACCCGGAAGATTTTTCCAGAATGGCCCGAGGAGATGCCTTGGGGAATTTTAGAAAATCGGCAATATCTTCGAGCAATCTGTGATCAAGCCTGCATTTATCATTTAGAAGGCAATTTCCAAGAGGCTGAAAAGTTATATCGTCTGCTTCTGAAACTAAATCCCAGTGATAACCAAGGGGTACGTTATTTAATCGCCGGAATGTTTGCTGGATTAAGTCCTAAAGATGTTGATAAACTATTTGATGAGGGAAATAGGCGGCAAAACTGGGATAAATTAGAAAAGTTAGTAGTTGAACAAAATATAAGGCATCAGTTTTGGAAAGAGCCTAAATTTTAGTTTTTAGAAAAAAATCGGGAGCCAGAAAAATTTCCTTTTTATAAAGGGGTCAAAGAATGGAGTAAAGAGGAAGATTAAAAAATGAAAGAGTTTTTTGAGAAAAATAAAATAGTTTTGGCGATTATTGTTGGGGCTTTGATTACTGGTGGAGCGATCTATTTTTCTGAAAGAAAGGAAAAGCCACCAATTGAAGAAAAAGAATTAACCAATGAAGTTAATAGGC
>DAIPKT010000093.1:0-2296 GCA_036769645.1 bacterium
ACCCTTTCCGAAAAAGAATTCCTCACTTTGCTAAGACATTAAAATCTATTACAATTTAATTACCCGAAAAAGACTAAATTTTATTGCGATCGCAATAAAATTCAACTTTTATGGAGATCTGGAGGCATTTTAAAAAGTTGGATTGGATTTTAATTGTGACCACTCTTTTTTTAGTTGGGATTGGGATTTTATCAATTTATAGTAGTTCCCTGGCAAAGGGAGATTTTTTGAATTTTAAAAAGCAAATTATTTTTTTTGGAATTGGATTTTTTTTGATGTTTGCTTTAAGTTTTTTTGATTGGCGGACCTTGAGGGATGATCCCTATTTCATTTTGACTCTCTACATTATTTCTCTTTTAGCTCTAATTGGCCTTTTCTTTTTTGCTCCCGAGATTCGGGGAGTAAAAGCCTGGTATAAATTAGGACCAATTTCAATTGATCCAATAGAGTTTACTAAGATTGTTTTGATAATTTTATTAGCCAAATATTTTTCCACCAGGCACGTTGAGATGTATCGGCTAAAGCATATTTTAGTTTCTGGTTTTTATGTTTTATTTCCAGCTGGCCTAATCTTTCTCCAGCCAGATTTAGGTTCAGTTCTGATCTTAATTACCCTTTGGCTGGGAATATTAATCATTTCCGGAATTTCTCTTGGCCAATTTTTAATTTTAATTTTATTTTTCATTTTCATTTTCATTTTAGCCTGGAACTTTGTTGTAATGGATTATCAAAAAGAGCGGCTGATCAGCTTTATCCAACCCCATTTAGCCGATCCCCTGAAAATTGGCTGGAGTCAAAACCAGGCCAAAATCGCCATCGGATCAGGAGGGATTTTTGGTCAGGGAATTGGCCAGGGCTCCCAGACCCAATATGGCTTTTTACCCGAACCCCAGACCGATTTCATTTTTGCCGCCCTGGCTGAAGAAACCGGCTTAATTGGAGTATCAGTTCTTTTATTTTTATTTTCAATTTTAATTTGGCGAATTTTAAAAATTACTTTTTTGGCCCAAGCCAATTTCCCTCGGCTTTTTGCCTCCGGTTTTACTATTCTCTTAATTTCCCAAATTTTTATCCATATCGGTATGAACTTAGGAATGATTCCAGTAATAGGAATCCCCTTACCCCTGATTAGTTATGGTGGCTCGAGTTTACTAACAACATTTATCGGTTTAGGGATATTACAAAGTCTAAAAACCCATTGATGTTTGATAGCCGATAGTTATTCACAGGTTGGTCTTGATAAAAGTTTTTGGAAAACTGATAATAAAATAATCTGTGGATTTTCTGTGAAAATCCAGAGATAAAAAGAAGGTCCAGGAAAAATGGCCAGGTCGAAAATAAGAAGATAGCCAATTTTTCTTTTACCACGAAACCGTGGTTTGGGCCTTC
Source organism: bacterium (assembly GCA_036769645.1). Classification (GTDB taxonomy): domain Bacteria; phylum Patescibacteriota; class Minisyncoccia; order Minisyncoccales; family DG-74-1; genus DAIPKT01. The sequence goes on from DAIPKT010000093.1 coordinate 1,390, forward strand.
TAATTTGAAATTTTATCAAACCAAAGAGTTTTGTCAAGTTTTATGGGCAAAAGGTAATAGTCCACCACATTCTGATCAGTTTTGTAGGTAGGAATATTCTGGGTTTGAAAGAGAGGAAGTGTCTCGAGAGAATCTAAAATAAGGGGTGGGAAAAGAGCAATAGCTGGATGAATTTCTGGCTTGATTGACTTGAGATATTCTAAAGGAGTTAGATCATTTAGTCCCTGATGTCTCCTCTTAATATTGTATCTTAAAATCCATTCTGATAACAATTCTAACATTTTCTTTAGAGTTTTCATCTCTAATCCTTTCTGGGCATAGAACTCTTCATCATCTGTCCGGTGAGACCTTTCTACATAAGCATTATCTTCAGCATGTCTTTTCCTAATTAAGGATCTAGTCACCCCTAAAAGATCAAAAAAGCATTGTTGAGCCCTTTTGAAGGATTTTTCTTGTAAGGCAGAGAATTCCTTGCCACCATCGTGCTGAATATGGATTTTACCTAAGATCCCAAATGTTCTTAACCACCAGATAATGGTAGCTACAAAGACTCTACCTGCAGTCCAGGAATTGGAGAAAGAAAGGGCTAAGAATCTAATTCTAGTTTTAACATCAATACAGGTCCATTGATAGAGAGGCAATTTCACCCTCTGGAAATGCTGATAGATCTCTTTTGGTAATCCCTTTTTATCTAAGATTTCCTTAACATCCATCTGTAATTCTTCAAAAGGAGCTATCTTTTCTAAATCATAGGATTTCCTTCTCTGACCAGAGAAACTACGATATCTCTTAGTAGGAATTTTCAATCTAGAAAGAATGTTCCTTATTGTCCCTTCTGGTAGACCTAAATCCCTGGCTATTCTTCTTTTACCAAAACCTGTCTCTTTTCTTAAATTGGCTACCTTAT
>DAIPKT010000094.1:0-2183 GCA_036769645.1 bacterium
GCTATAATAAATTTATAATAAATTATAGAAGAATAAAAAACTTAGAAAAATATGAACAACCAAAATCTTTCTTATTCTGAATATCCCCCAAAAGGTTATTCAGAAATTCCTTCTCCAGAAAAGTTAAAACCTATTACCCAACTTCTTAAAGAAAGTTGGAGAATTTATCGCCTTAAAATTAAAATCTTGTTGGGGATAATCGGAATACCCGTTGGATTTTCATTTTTCTTTTGGATTTTAATTTATTTTTTAAGCAACACCTCTTTTAGATATTCTATTTGGTTTTCTATCGTAGAAATAATCGTTTCTCTAGGTTCCTTTTTCCTTTGGTTATGGGCTATACCTTCTTTGTTTTATAATTTTAAAGAAAATATTGACGTAAGAGAATCTTATAGAAAAGGGTTTAAAATATTAAGTCCTTATATTTGGGTTTATTTTCTATTGACCATCATTATTACCGGTGGTTTTTTGCTTTTTATTATTCCCGGAATTTTATTTTCTATTTGGTTTAGTTTATCTCTTTTTGTTTTGATTTTTGAGGAGAAAAAAGGATTTGATACCCTCTTTAGAAGTAAACAATTAGTAAAAGGGAAATTTTGGGGAGTATTATTAAGATTTTTAACTTTGGGTTTAATTGTAGGGATAGGATTATTTTTAATTCTTCTATCGATTTCTTTTGGAATAGAAAATAAGCAAATTGTAGAGGGAATAAGCAAATTGTTGGGTTATCTTTTGCGATTGTTCATTCTGCCATTTTTCTTAATTTATGGATTTTTAATTTATCAGAACCTTAGAGAGATTAAAACCGAAATTCCTTACGAAGAATCCACAAAAATAAGAAAAATAAAATATGCCTTACCCGGAATTTTAGGAATATTAATCGTTGGATTGCTAATTAGCCTCTCATTCTTCAATATATTTTTAGGAAGAGATGAGGCCCCTGTTGATGACAGAGATTTGTGGCTTTCAAAAATAGAAATTCCAAAAGAAGAAAACGCTTTTTATCCTCTTAGTCAGGCTAGTGAAAAAATATATCTACCAAAAGACAAAGAAAAATCTGAACTTTTTACAAAGATGGTCAATGGAGAAAAATGGGATTCTGAATTTGCTGAAGAATTAATAAAAAACAATGAAGAAGTTTTTACGTACTTTGAAAAAGCCTTAAAACTTTCTTATTTTCAAATTCCTCAATTACAAGACCCAAAAACTATAGACTTCGCAACGATTATTATCCCTGGTATGTCAGGTTTTTTAGATATAGCCAAATTGAATTCAATTAAAGCTAATTATCTTTTAACGCAAGGTAAAGAGAAGGAGGCCTTAGATTTAATAGTCAAAACAATTAAAATGGGGCAAATAATAGAGGATAGTCCGAGACCTGTTTTGATTAGTTATTTATTAGGTATGGCCATAAAAGAAACTGGATTACAAAGATTAAGAATAATGATACCAAATCTTACTTTGTCTTCTGAGATGTTAAAGAATTATGTGGCTGAACTTGATCAGTTTAAAGCAAATGAAGAAGGATTAATCAAGGCGATGAAAATGGAGTATATAAGTTTCACTAATACAAAATCAAAAATTGACGCGGCTTTTGTTGGTGAGCTTTCTGAGGAAGAATTGGAAAAATTAGGAACGGAAGAAACCTCTTTCGAGATAAAAGCGGCAACTAAATTAAATTATCTTTATAAGCCCAATCAAACCCAGAGAATATTTGCTGAATATTATCGAAATTTTATTGATAATGCTAATAAGGATTGCGATGAAGTGAAGTTGCCTGAAGTTAAATCTTTAGCACCTTATTCTAAAATAAGAATGTTATTTACGGAAAATGTAGTGGGTAAAATTCTTCACGATATGGTAGCCGTAAGTTTTTCCGGTCTTTTCGATAAAAAATGCCTTGAAGATTTTTCAGTAATAGGGACTCAATCTTTGATAGCTATAAAGGGTTATCAGACAGAAACCGGCAAAATACCCTTTTACTTAGATGAACTTGTGCCAGAATATTTTCCGGCAGTTCCAAAAGATCCCTTTGATAGAACATCAATAAAATATTCTTCAGAGAAAATGATTATTTATTCTGTAGGTAAGGATTTAAAAGATTCGGAAGGTAGTGAAGGAAAAGATTGGCGAATAATGGAAGACCCGACTTTCAAAATTGAATTTTGATAAACATTATTCTT
>DAIPKT010000095.1:0-2175 GCA_036769645.1 bacterium
CCTAATCTTTTTATTATTATATGGAAGAACTTCTTAATTTTTTTATTGAAATAGGAAAATTGAAAAGACAAAAAAGAAAAGGATGGGTGTTAAGAGGCGTGAAAGATCCAGAAACGATCGCTGCTCATACTTTTCGAGTGGCAATATTGGCTTGGTTTTTAGGTGAGCAAAAGAAGCTTAACATAAATAAAATCCTCAAAATATCTTTAATTCATGACCTTTGCGAGGTCTATGCTGGCGACACCACCCCTTATGATGAACTTCTTCCTAAAGATAAAAAACGGTGGAAAGAAATAATTAGTAAATGGCCCCGGCTTTCAAAAGTGGAAAAAGAAAAAATTTTTCTTAAAAAATATAAAAAAGAGAATAGAGCATTAGCAAAACTTATTTTCAAGTTACCCCTTTCTTTAAAGAAGGAAATAAAAAATCTTTGGAAGGATTATGAGAAAGGCTTAACTCCAGAAGGAAGATTTGTCCGACAGGTAGATAGGATAGAAAATTTGATCCAAGCTTTAGAATATTGGGAGAAAGGTAAGCCATTTGCAATTGGACCTTGGTGGGTTCAGATAGAGGAATTAGTAGATGACCCCATTTTACTTAAATTTATAAAAACTTTAGATAAAAAATTTCACTGAAAATAATTGTTAATTAAGAAAAGGACCGCTCACCATTACAAGCTCTCTGATTCATTTTGTAAGCGGTCCTTTAGAAAACAGGTGGAACTCCTTCCGCTAAGTCTCTTTCTTCTAGCCTTACTTACTTTTTACCTCCTTAGATGGTTTATCTTAAACTGTTTTTAGTCTTCCCATCCGGGAGCAGTGAAGTTTTTCATTCTCCTGACTTCCTTTAAAAGTCTCTTTGCGAAATCAGTTTGAACTTGTCTCTCAGCTGATTCTAGCCAGGCCTTTGTATTCTTATAGCCGGCTTCCTGATAAATCTTAGCTTGCAAGGCTGCTTCAAGTAAGTCAGCATCCCTGGCTACGATTGCTTCAGGGCTATCCCCAAAGCGCATCTCCCTGACTAGCTCTAGGATTTTCTGGCCAATCCTCTCAGGTAGGTTTCTAATCTGATCTTCGAAAGCCCGGGAAGTTGGTTCAACAGTCTCTAAATATCGCTTAGCAACCTCATGGATATCCCCAGTTCTCGTCTCGGAAGTATCGTGCCAAGTAAGCATTTCGAGTACCTTTCCAGTGTTGACCCCTTCTTTCTCAGCTAGGAGAAAGCCAATCTTATTTACAGCAGATTCATGTTCGCCAACGCTTTCTGTAATTTTTAGGGGGAGACCAGCTCTACCCCAGCCAGTTCGAGGAGTTCTTTTTATTGTATAAAACTCGGAGATAAATTTAATTAAACCTCCCAGCTCTTCCAGGGTCATCTTCATTTCTTCACTGACCTTCATTCCTTTATTCACCCTCTTTCTCTTTTTTTCTGGAAATCTTTCTTGCCCGATCATTTTCCCATTACTTCACCTCCTTTATTTGACTCTTTTAATCGAGAATGAGGCCAATTTCTCGACAAAGAATCAATTTTTAATGAACTTCCTTTCTTTTTAATATCGTGGCCTCTCTAATTTAAATCTTAATATTCTAAAGAGAAGTGTCAAGTCTTCTTCGTACTCGTCGGCTACATAGGGTACAGTGAGAGTTATCCATTGGCTAAACAAAGAGAGGGTGTTAAAGTTAAAGAAAATGGTCAAATAAACCAAATTTAACTTTAACTACACCCCCTCTATGTCCAATATACCTTATTTTATGTTAATTAGAAATAGTAGGTATCCAGAATTGGTCAGAGAGAGAATGGTTCAGAGATATTATCAGATTTTGAATTACTCTCAGGTAGCTAGAGAAGACGGTACCAAGAGACAAAAGGTTAAGTTCTGGATTGAAAGATTTGAAGAAGAAAGGAAGGAATTAAAAGATTTAGCTCAACCATTAACCAGATAATGGATCAACTAGATTTAATCAAGATTGGCAAATAGATGTTAAAGACCTAATCAACCTTTCCATTTCTTAGCTTATGTCTATCAACAGATAAAGATTAACTCAATTAGATTTGGTCAGGCTATTTTAGAAGATCTAAAAAGATTTGGTATTCATTCTTTTAAAATAACCTTCCAGATTGGATCCATTCTGGCTACCTCGGACCAGAATTCATAGATTGGATCTTTATCCAAAA
>DAIPKT010000096.1:0-2089 GCA_036769645.1 bacterium
ATCACCAATAATCACTTCATAAAGGTCAGGATAAGCTTCTCTGAATTCTTCTAAGGTAGAGATTCTCTTTTGAGATAATCTCTTAATTGAAGGTAATTTGAATCTCTTTGATAAAACAGGTTCTATTCTCTTTATTAACCTGCCAGCATTAGTTCCGTCAAAACCAAAGATAAAACCTAAAAAGTCATAATTTAAATAAAGGCGGTAAAAAAGAAAAAGGAAAAAGCATTTTATCTTCAAAAGTTCTTAAATGATACTTCCTTCCTCCGTTAATTACTCTTTGGCGGTTGGGACGAGATAATCTTTTAATTTCAGCTTCCTGCCATAAAGGTTCAATTTCTTCTTTCAAAATTAAAAACTCTCCAACTTCCAAACCAGTAAAACGATAGAATTTAGTTGGTTTTTGAGAAAGATAATTGAAATTTAAGTGTTTCATAGGTTTTCAGGGAATTGTGGTAAAATATGGGAATAAGTTTCCTCTGGAAAACCTATGCTTATTGGAGAATATACCTTATTTTATCATCATTTCCATTAAAAGTCACTAACTATTATCCTAAAATTATCAAAGAACAATCATTTTACCTTATTACGCATTAAGTTTTTATTTCTGGATGAGCTTTTAAGTATCTCCATAAAGCCTTGAATTCTTTGATACCTTTAGCTAACATTACAAAAGAAAACTTTGGTATAGATTTCTAAAACTACCTTTAATTAGATTAGATACGACCTTAAAGAACAAAGAGAAAAGAGAAAGAAAAGAGAAAGTAAACTTTCTACTAATTATTATTTTATCAAAGAACTAAAATTTTGCACATCGCTCAACAAGTTTATAAAGAAGATCAATTTTTTACTCCAAAAACCGAAAGGTAGAAAAAGTATTTAATTAAGGATTTTGATCTATTATCTAATTTGTTCCTCGAAATTTTGTTTTTCTTGATTCCATTTAAAAACTTTATAGATTCTTTTCTTTTCTTCTTTACAATTTTCTTTAAGCATTTTGTAATAATCAGACGTTACATCTTCAGGGTTAACGGAAATAAAAGCAGAAAAATAACCATCTTTAATAATTTCAAAATTTCTGTCTTCATCTAAATCTTCGAACTTTAATTTAGTTATTGTTTCGTAAGAACACCCACCCCAACCTGAATATTCTTCAAAAGCTATATGTTGAATTAATTTAAATTCATTTTCAAAGAATTTTTTTCCTTCTCCAATTGTTAGAATTTCAACAAAACTCTCACCAAAATTATGCCCCCAATCTGCATCAGCTTCGAGAATAACAAAATTTGGTTGATTTCTTATTAGAGCTGAACTATAAAGTTTTTTAATCAGGTAAAGGCGGGCACAAGGAAGAGGAGGAGGGACTTTCCAACCTGTAATATAAAAACCCTTTTCTTTTTCTTTTATTATTCCAAGGTTTCCCTCAATAGCTACGATAATTTCTTCTTTTGGATCTCGATCGAAATTTCCTCTAACGATGTGACTGCATTGAGTTTCATTACATTTTTCTATAGGAATCTCAGATAAATTCTCAATTAGATGCCTCTCAAGTTTTTTATCATCAATAGCAATATCTCTAGGAATAGTTCCTTTTTCTTCGTGAAATTTTAAGATTTTTGTTGCCCAATAACATTCTGAACAATTCGGGAGATATTGATGTTCCCATTGCCAATCCTTTAAATTCTTACAAAACTCTGGGTTTTTTTCTTTTTTTATTAGTGTTATATAACATTCCTCTTTTTCCTCCTCAGCAAGCCTCTCACAGTCTTCTTCTGTAATTTCTAATCGTTTCTCTACCTCAGGAAATTCAATAATAGGAATTTCTTGCTTTATCCGTCCCAAATAACCTAAAATTCCTCCACCAACAAGGATGGCTAAAATTAATACAATTAAGATAAATTTCCAGTTTGTTTTTTGGTTTGCCATAAGATTTTTATAAATTTACCAAATAGTTTTGGTAATTTTCCTAATTTTTGGCTCTTTTGTTAAGATAATTCCTTTATAAATTTCCCCGATAACAACAATTACTCTATCATGAGAGTGTTGAATAATTAAAAGCAAATTTCTTCCAAAAATCTAAATTTTAGGT
>DAIPKT010000004.1:0-19930 GCA_036769645.1 bacterium
CTGGACGTTGATAATAAGCCTTTAGCTTCTCCTTCACCTCTGGACGTTGATAATATTGCTGAAAGTAATGCTTTTTGCAGAGACCTTTGGTATAATGCTCAGCTCCACAAATCCCGCACACTTTACTCATATTTTTCCCCCTGAAATTTTACTTTATACCCAATATAAAAATTTGTCAAGAAAGGTAATAGGCAAACAGGATAGAGAAGATCTTCTAAAGAGAGAATTACTTCAATGAATTATATAAGGAGGAGATTTTGATATTTTGGTAAAATCTTTTTCTTGAAGTATTCCAAAAGAAAGGGGAGTCGATCTCTTGATTTTTTGTAACTTAAATAAAAGGCAATTTGACTTTCTTTTTTAGTGCCAACGCATTCAAAAGGCTTTGCCATTTTTGGATTAATTAATCCTTCCATCACCGATAGTAGTTTCTTATTTTCAAAGATCTCAGTACCAAAAATCTCTAAAAGTTGCTCTCTCTCCAAAAAAGGATATAAGGTGGCATAGACAAAAAGACATTTTGGACAATTGCCACACCATCTTCTTTTTAATTTTTTACTTAAAACCAGATTGCAACTAGAAAAAACCGAAAAATATTTTGGATATTTTGTAAACATCTCAGCAATTTCCAATTCAGTATATTTTCGCAGAAAACTGAAATAATTTATCTCTTTTACCAAATATTTTTTGCAGTAATATCTAAATTTTCTCTCAAATTCTGAACTTTTTGACCACTGATGGTTGATTATTTTGCCCAAATATCTTACATTTCCCTCGTTAGCACTTTTTTCATTAGAAAAGGCAATATATTTATAACCAAACAAAATTGCGCAAAAAACACTGAGAAAAGATAAAACAGCAGTAATAGGGGTATGACCGTTAAGATAACCTTTTTTATTTAATTTTAGGAGAACTGGATCAATTTCTCGTTTAACAATTACTAAATCTTTTATTTTGGCAACTCTTGCTATCTCTCTCATTATTTTTGTTGGATTAACCAAAAAACAACCAATTTTTTTTCCTTGCTCTTTCAATTTCTCCAAAGTAACAATCGAATCCTTCCCTCCTCCCAAAGGTACTAAGACTTTCTCTGGCTCTAAATTAAAGTTTCTCAAAAGTCTTGCTTGAGGAAGAGTTTTGGAATAGTTTTTTGTTTTGATTTTTAAAAACTTTGACTGTCGCCAATCAATTTTATTTTCGTAAAAGAACTGGCCCATACCTTTTATTATCAAATCTTTCCACCATTTAATTTGTTTTTCATTTAAATAACCAGCCTTAATTAAAATTTCCGGTGAGCAAGTTGCCTTCCAATAACTGGGAATTTCCATTAACCCAAGATGAAATATTAAATTATTCAGTACCCTCTTTTTTATTTTTTTTATTTGAGTCTCATTTACCTTTTCAATTACTATTCTCGGCCTAAAGAAAATATTAGGTTCAATCTTAAAATCAAAAAAAATCTCTAAATTATTATTTAAAAGTCTAAAAGAATATCTCCTATAAATAAATTTTGGATAATTCTTCCTCAAAATTTTTAATTCCATGATTTAGTAGAAAGTATTGTGCTACGTAGCACGATACTTTTTGTTTTTAGCTAAGGAGGCGGATGGCTACTCCTAAAATGGCAAAGACAATGCTGATGATCCAGAATCTCATTGTGATTTGATAAGGAGGCCAGCCTCGGGCTTCGAAGTGGTGATGAATTGGGGTGGAAAGCCAGATTTTCTTTTTTCTAAATTTTTTAGAAAGCAATTGCAAAATTATTGAACCGACTTCAATGACCATAATACCGGCAATGATTGGCAAAACCACTACTGAGTCGGTTAAAAAAGCCACCACTGCCATGGTTGAGGTTAAACCTAAAATCCCGGTTTCTCCCATATAAAATCTGGCTGGCGGAATATTGAACCATAAAAAGGCAAAAAGAGTACCACAAATTACGGCACAAAAAGTAGCCAAATCAGCTTTTCCCTGAGAAAAGGCAATGATTGAAAAGGCACCAAAAATGGAAGCAAAAACACCACCAGATAAGCCATCTAATCCATCAATCACTCCGCCTGACTAGGAAGCTACCATTACTAAAATAAAAAGGGGAATTATCCACCAGCCGAGGGTAAAATCAATTCCTTCGGGAAAATTAAAAAGTAAAGGAATATGAATTGAATCCCAGCCAAGTTTAGTATAAAACCATAACCCCCCAACCAAGCCAATTAGAATAACAATTAATAATCGTCGGGTAAATTCCATTCCTCCGCCAATATATTTTCCTTTACCCAGCAAAATTTTTGCTAAAAAATTTTTGGGGGCCGAGCCAGTAACCTCTAAAATATCGTCAGCTAATCCAACGATTGCCGCCACTATTAAAGTAAAAAGGGGGAGCCAGGTTTCAGCCCGAGATAAGAAATTAAATTTCTTCAGCCACCAGGGGTGTTCAATAAAAGATAAACAAAAAAATAAAAAGATCAAAATTAAGGTGGAAAACCAAATTAGCACTCCCCCACCCCGGGGCACGGTTGTTTCTCTTTCTTTATGTAAAGCAAAAAAGACCTCAGCCTCTTCTCCACTAATAGTTTTTCTTCTGGCCTCTTTTTTCCAAAATTTGATTTTATTTAAAAATCTAATTAAAACCGGTGCCACTAAAAAAGCCATTCCGGCTGCCAAAGCCGATAGAATCAGAACTTTAATTACATTAAAAGTAAAAACTGTCATTTCTTTTTTTCCGCTCAAATTTTAAAAACTTGAGAGACAGGGGCCAGAAATTTTTCTCAAATTGAAACCTCAAGAGGATAAGTCAATATTCTATTCTTCCTTTCTAGTCCGCCGGCAAAGAAAAATAAAAGAATAATCAAAATAACAATTAGAGAGATTGCTAGAGATAATAATTTTTTAGACTCCATTTTTAGAAATTAGGGAGAAAAAAATGAATACCAAATATCGTTCTTCCATTTCCAATTTGTATCCATCCCTCCCATGAGCCAAATTTTACCATCAAAGACAACGGCGGTATGGTCTTCTCGTCCTACCCAGGGAGCATCTTTTTTAGTTTTTTGCCAGTTGTAACCATCCTCTAAATACCAGACATCATTTAATCCCCCTTTTTGGTTATTCCAGCCACCAATTAACCACATTTTGTCCTTAAATAACAGACAGGTATGTCCACTCCTCGGAAGCCAGGGAGCATTTTCAGTAATTAGTTCCCAATTCTTGCCATCTTCTGAAACCCAAATATCATTTTTTTCAGGTTTATTCAAGTCTACCCCTCCCATTAGCCACATCTTGTTTTGAAATAGACAAACAGCCTGGTCCCACCGCGGTGACCAAGGGGCATTAGAAGTGGCTTCAATCCAATTTTTTCCATCCTCAGAATACCAGACATCATTCATTGTCTTCCTTTTATAATAATCAACTCCTCCCATTAGCCAAATTTTATCTTTAAAAACCACTACCGAATGACCTTCTCTTGGTCTCCAAGGAGAACTACTCACAACTATTTCCCAATTTATCCCATCTTCGCTAGACCAGACATCATTTTTTAATTCGCCAAATCTTTTCGTCCACCCTCCTATAATAAAAATTTTATCTTTAAATACTACCGCTACCAAGGACCTTCTTTCTCCCCAAGGAGCTTTTTCGGTAACTAATTCCCAATCTCTCCCATTTTCAGAGAGCCAGACATCGCTTTTGTGAGGAAGGTTATTATATAAAATTTGTCCATATTCAGGTTTTTGTCCTTCAAGGCCACCCATAATCCAAATTTTTTTCCTAAATACGACAGCAGTATGAGAATCTCTTTTCGGCCAAGGAGCATTAGAGGTTGCTTCCTCCCAATTTAACAAATGGGGATTAAAAGAGGGTGTCTCTTCTATTTTTTTTAACTCAGGAGATTTTTTAGATTCTTTCAAAAAAAATAAAAATCCAGCAATACCAATCATTATTAATAAAATCAAGAGTAAAAGTTTTCTCATATATTAAGCCAGTCAATTAATTTCTGCATTTCAATAACACGAGTTTCTTCAGTCTCAAGGCCCAAAATTACATTGATAAAAACATTCTCTCTCTTATCTTCAAAAAGGAAAATTAGGGAAGCCTTGGCTTCCTTGGTGTAGCCAGTTTTTCCGCCAATAATTTCTTGGTTTTCTGGCAAAATTAAGTTTGAAATTCCATTTTCAATTGGATAAGGGCCTTTCTTTAAAGTGATTTCAAAAATTAGAGGATGGTTTAAAAGGATATATTGAGCCAATTTTACTAAATCTTTGGCTGTCGAACAATTGAAATATTCTTGAGTTAGAAAATGATAATATAGATTTTCCGGGTCAAGACCCGTAGGATTGACAAAATAGGTTTTTTCTAATCCTATTTCTCTGGCCTTTTGATTCATTTTTTGAACAAAATTTTCCAGCCCAATAACTTCAGCTAAGGCAAAAGCAGCATCGTTGCTTGAATAGATTAGCATTAAATCTAAAAGCTGTTTTAGATTAAATTTCTCCCCTTCTTTTAAATTACCATAATTAGGTACGTTTCCTTGATCGGCTGCTTTTTTGGAGATAGTTAAAACCTGAGAAAAATCATAATTTTGAGGATTTTCTAAGATAATTATTGCGGTCATTAATTTAGTTAAAGAGGCAATGGGTAAAATTTCTTCTGGATTTTTTTGAAAGACTACAACCCCCCCACCACCCTCCCACAAGTGGGCCCCTATCTTTTCTCTACTTGCTTTATTGATTTTAAGAGAAATTGCCGATTTAGCTTCCAAATCAAGTTTCGGCTTTTGAACTCTTTCTGGAATTTGGACCAAGACCATTTTCTCAAAGGGTTGGCCAATTTGGGCATAAAAAAAATTCTCCAGATTCTCTTGAAAAACATCTATCCCCCACCAAATGGGCAAGCTCAAAATAAAAGCAATTATAAAGAATTTAAACCCCTTGCTCATTTTTTTAGGTCCCTCCCGCACCGAACTTATTCTGTGCGGGTTTTACTATTTTTATATGCAATTCTTTCAATTGTTCCTCGGTTACTTGGCTGGGTAAATCCATCATTAGGTCGCGATTGTCGCCGGTTTTTGGAAAAGCCATTACCTCCCTAATATTTGGTTCATTCAAGACCACAGCTAAAAATCGATCAATTCCGGAAGCAATTCCGCCATGAGGAGGAACTCCATAGCTAAAGGCTTCAAAATAATGACCAAAATTCTTTTTAACCTCTTCTTTTTTATGTCCCAAAACTTCAAAAACGGCCAATAAAATATCTAGATTAGTTGTCCTTAAGCTCCCTCCGCCAATTTCCACTCCATTTAAAACAAAATCATATTGATAGGCTAAAATTTTTTCTGGATGTTTTTTAATCTCATCTATATCTTCGGTTTGGGGCTTGGTAAAAGGATGATGCATTGCTTTCCATCTTCCCTTTTTTGGTTGGGAATGAGGGCTGGCGGGTGGGTCGGAGTCTTGATGATATTCAAACATTGGAAAATTAACAATAAAGCAAAAAGCCAGCTCATCTGGGTTTTTTTTATCCCTTCTCAAATCGGGCTTATCAGTTTTATATTTTTTCATTGCCTCTTTATAGGAAATTCTGGGAAAGGGAATTTTAGTGATTTTCTTTTCCGGAAATATTTTTTTAATTAAATTTGTGAAAAGCCTCTCCACCAAATTTAAAACATCTTCCTGGTCAATAAATGAGATTTCAATATCCAATTGAGTATGCTCAGCCTGACGGTCGGCTCTTGGATCTTCATCTCGAAAACATCTGGCGATTTGGAAATATTTTTCCAGACCAGCAATCATCAAAAGCTGTTTATATTGCTGAGGACTTTGGGGAAGGGCATAAAATTTGCCAGGTTGTAATCTCGCTGGGATGAGAAAATCTCTGGCTCCTTCGGGTGTAGATTTGGTCAAAATTGGTGTTTCAACTTCAATAAATCCCTCTTTAATTAAAAATTCTCTCATAAACTGAATCACTCTCTGGCGAATTTCTAAATTTTTTCTCATCCTTTCTCTTCTTAAATCTAAATACCGATATTTCATTCTCATTTCCTCATTTATCTCATAGCCAGGGCTATCAATTGGAAAGGGCAAGGTTTTTGCCTGAGAGAAAATTTCAATACTGACTGGACGAAGCTCGATTTTGCCGGTTTCAATTTTGGGATTGATCATTTTTTGGGGTCTTTTTTTTAGAATGCCAATAACACCAATAACCCATTCCGGTCTCAGGGTTTGAGCTAATTTATAGAGATTTTCATTTTCAGGGGTAAATACCAATTGTAAAATTCCACTCTTGTCTCGAAGATCAATAAAGAGAATTTTTCCATGCGACCTTATCGTCCGAACCCAACCACAGACCCTGACCTTTTTCCCAAGATATTTTATGGTTTCAATATTTAAAATCCGTTTCATTTGAGATATTCCTTTATTCTTTCGATAATTTCCTGAGGGGTATAATTGGTTTTAATTAAATAATCTTTGACTCCAAGTTCAGCGGCCTGATTTTTTGCCACTGGGTCATCATAATTTGAAAAAGCCACCACTGGAATTGAAGCAATTTCCGGGTCTTTTCTCAGCCAATTTAAAAAGACAATTCCATCTTCTCCGGGAAGCAAAATATCAAGAATTATTAAATCTGGCTTTTCTTTTTTAGCAATTTCTAATCCCTCTCTCGACTCAAAAGCCAAAAAAACCTCAAATCCTTCCTGACTAAATTTATCTTGATACATTTCAGCTAAAATTTTTTCATCCTCAATTAGCAAAATTTTCTTTGCCATAAAATTTTGAGTAACAGGTAAAATTATTGATTATTTTTGTTTTCTAATAGACTTTTTATTTCATTTTCTTTTTTTGTTTTGAGACCTAAATTTTAATTTTCTTAAATTAACTTTTAATTAAAATCAGTGACCTTTACTCTATTTTAACCTAAAATTTAGATTTTTGAAAGAAACTCCTTTTAATTATTCAACGCTCTCAAAATAATTTTCGACAAAATAAAAACCGCCGCTTCATGGCGGGGAACAAATGGAAACTTATCTTGCTGCCAATTCTGCTTTTTCAATCTCTTTTAAAAACATTAAAAGAGTAGGCTGATCAATAACTTCATCGACATGTTCCCACCAAGGTTTAGTCGGAAATTTTTTGTTTTTCTTATACCATTCCAAAGCTTCCAGAAGATTCTCCACCATATCAAGCTGGAAAATAAATCTTGCCGCTGGACTTTCTCCTTTGTGATAATCAAGCCAAATATTTTCTATTTCTTTTTTTAATTTTATAGGTAATTTTAAAGTTAATTTTTTAAAAAGCATTGTATTCTTTCTTAAATTTTAGAGCAAATCTCTTTTCTTTTTCCTCCAAGGGAAGCCGGCGCCATCTTCTCACAAACTTATCTCTCTCTTTTTTTATTTTTTGGAAAAAGTCCATCATCTGGAGTGATATCTCCAGTTAAAATTTTACCAATATCGTGAATTATAGCCATTTTAAAAGCTTTTTCAGCGCTAATCTTTTTCCCTTTACCTAAAATCCAGACCATCATCAAGTATGATCAGTTATTTTACTACTTTTTGCCGCAAAAAACAAACAAAATGTTAGTATCCTCTGGATGCGATTGACTAAAATTAGGCTATTGAGTTGAGTGAAAAATATTTCCGAAATAAAATAACAAGGATTGTTCGGCCAATCACTTAAAAAGTGAAATCGAAGAAAAAAGAGAATTTATCAGATTTTCTAATCCAAAACCCTCCCTCAAGGCAGGGCTTTTTAAAATAAGTATTGGATATCAAAAACTAAAAACCAGGGCCTCTGGCAGAACTATTGACCTTGAGGTTCTTCCGGTTTTTCCGCTTCTTCCGGCTTTGGTTTTTTCTTTCCAACTAAGTACCAAATTACCAAACCCACCACCACAATTGCCACAATTATCCAAAAGAGAGTCATAATCTCAATAATTAGTTATTAGTGATTAGAGCTCGACCTTGAATAACTTCTTATTTTATTTTATTTTCTTTTTATTTGCAAGCTTTGTCAAGCTGAGAGTTAAATTATAAATGTCTCCAGCTCCCATAATTATTATCACTTCCCCACCCTTCAA
This sequence comes from bacterium, assembly GCA_036769645.1. GTDB lineage: Bacteria > Patescibacteriota > Minisyncoccia > Minisyncoccales > DG-74-1 > DAIPKT01. The sequence continues at coordinate 8,068 of DAIPKT010000004.1, forward strand.
ACCTTCTTTTAAATAGTCTAAAATTTCATCCTTTTTAAGATAAATTGCCCAGGGTTTTTTAATCGCCTTAATTAACTTTTCCGAAGTTATTTTTTTCTTTATTTTGGGTGTTTCCCGACCGGCCACATCATAAATATCAGTGATGATTAATTTATCAACCGGAGCCTGCTTAAAAACTTTGACAAAATCGTTAAATAAATAATAAGTCCTTTGATACTGATGAGGTTGAAAAACAACCCAAATTTCCTTTTTTGGGTATTTCTCCCGAGCCGCCTTTAAAGTCACTCTAATTTCCGTCGGATGATGGCCGTAATCACTAATTAGCTTACAGCTTTTAGCTTTTAGCTTAATAGTTTTTTCCTCGAATCTTCGCCAAGAACCTCTATATTCTGAAAGGGCTTGAAAAGAAATCTTGTCAGGAATTCTCAATATTCTAGCAACTGTTAAAGCTGCCAAGGCATTAGAAATATTATGTTCCCCGGGTATCTTTAATATTTTTTTAAGTTTCTTTGCCTCCTTTTGTTTCAAAAAATAATATCGTATATTTTTTGCGATCGCAATTTTTTTACGAGAAAATTTTTGGACAATTTTTTTAATGTTTTTATCGTTATTATTGGCAATTAAATATCCGTCCTTTGGTAAATGTAAGATGTACTCTCTGAAAGTTTTTAAGATGTTATTTAGGTTTTTGTAATAATCCAAATGATCAGCCTCAATAGTGGTTAAAACAATGATTTTTGGCCAGTAATCCAAAAAGGAAGCAAAATACTCATCGGCCTCGATAACTAAATATTGCGACTTCCCTACTCTACAGTTTGAATCACCAAATTCTTTTAATTTTGTTCCGACAATTATTGTTGGATCTAAACCAGCTTTTACCAATATTAATCCAATCAGAGAAGTGGTTGTGCTCTTTCCATGGGTTCCTGAAACAGCAATGGTAAAATATTTTTTTGTCAATTCTCCTAGGGCTTGAGGATAGCTTAAACACTTAATTTTCAATTTTTTTGCTTTTTTTAATTCCGGATTATCCTTCGGTACTGCCAGACTGTAAATAACTAAATCAATATCCCTTGATATATTTTTTGAATTATGTTTTCCAAGAAGGAGTTTGGCTCCTTTTTTTCTTAAAGCATTAGTAATTTCAGAAGAAACCAAATCCGAGCCAAAGATTTTGTGACCCTGAGCCAAATAATATCTAGCTAAAGCCGAAACGCCAATTCCACCAATACCAATAAAATATATTCTCATAACTGAAATTAAAAACGCGGAATTTTTTGCGATCGCAAAAAAATTTAGTCTTTTTTGGCTAGTGAGAAGGATTCTAAAATTGTGTATTCTGCTCCATTTCTTTTTAATTGGCTTTCCATTATTTCAATTGATTCTACTGGAAAATTTAGAGAGATTTCTTCTTCCACTAATGGTCTTTCTTCAGGTTCAATTTGCCTAAATTCCCATTGCCTAATTCTTCCCAAAGTGATATGAGGTTTAAATTCCCTTTCCTCTAATTCAAAAGGAATTTTTGAACAAATTAAAGATTTTTCTAAATCATCTTTCAAACTGGCTAAATCCTTTGATTTTTCTCCCTCTATCCAGATCATTCTTGGTGGCATTTTTTTTGGTGGGCCATAACAGATTTTTACTAAATTTATTGAAAAAGGCGCATGCCTCTGAGCCACTTCTTTTGAAATTTTTAAAACTTCTCCTAATTCTTCATCTGATAAATAACCCAAAAAGGCTAAAGTAATATGCAAATTTTCTGGTTTAACCCATCTTGTTGGTAATTCTGGCCATTTGGCTTGAAAGGAGCTTAGCTTATTTTTTATTTCCTCTGGCAAATTTATGGCAATAAAAATTCTGTGGCGCATATTTTTTATATTATAACAAGTTCTAAAAATTTGACAAAATTCTATTTTTTGCTATCTTTAAATACAGAAGTTCTCTGAAAAGAATTTGCTCTTTTAGAACTTAAAATGAAAGGAGGTAAAAAGATGGAAATTAGGGAAATAAAGGCTGAAGAATTAGATCCTAGAAAATTTATCAAAGAGAAAGTTAAAGAAATCCGAAATATTGTTGGCAAAGATAAAGCCATTGTTGCTTTGTCTGGTGGTATTGATTCCTCAACTGTAACTATCTTAGCTCATAAGGCACTTGGAAATAGACTCAAAGTATTTTTCATTGACAACGGATTAATGCGAGAGAATGAACCAGAAGAGGTGGCTGCTACATTCAAGAAATTAGGCATCAATGTTGAGATAGTCAATGCTCAAAGGGAATTCTTAGATGCTTTAAAAGGTATAAGAGACCCTGAAGAAAAAAGAAAGATAATCAGGGAAATATTTTATAGAAAAGTTTTTGCTTCTCTATTAAAAGAAAGCGGTGCCAAGTGTCTTATCCAAGGAACGAACCTAACTGATATAGAAGAAACTATCGCTGGCATTAAAACCCAGCACAATGTCCTTAAGCAATTGGGTATTGATCCGGAGGAAGAATTCGGATATCGGGTTGTAGAGCCATTAATTCAACTTCGAAAAGATGGAATAAGAAAAGTTGCTAAGACTTTGGGTCTACCAGAATCGATTTATAAGAGAATGCCTTTTCTCGGACCAGCTCTGGCTGGGAGAGTGATAGGAGAAGCAACACCAGAAAGGATAGAAATCGTGAGAAAGGCAACGGCTATTGTCGAAGAAGAATTAAAAGATACTGGTGCTTTTCAATATATGGCAATTTTACACGAGGATAGAGTTACAGGTATGAGAGAAGGAAAAAGGGATTTCGGCTTTCAAATTGAAGTTAGATGCTGGGAGAGCGAAAATGCAACGAGAGCAATGCCAACCAAATTGCCTTTTGAGATTTTAGAGAGATTAGCCCAGAGAATAACCACTGAAGTTCCCCGGGTAGTCAGTGTAACCTATAACATAACATCAAAGCCTCCATCAACAATAGAAGCTATTTAATTATCAATAGAGGCGATTTATTCGCCTTTTTTATTTTTGATAAAATTTTTAAAATAGTTATAATAAAAGAATTATGAAAGAAGCCTTTTTATATAAAAAAATAAAAGATAAAAAAGTTCAGTGTCGAAATTGTCCCCATTATTGTCTTATTTTACTGGAGAAAAGAGGGATTTGCGGAGTAAGAGAAAATATAGATGGAAAATTGTATGCCTTAAATTACGGCAAAGCCATTGCCTGTCATATTGACCCAATTGAAAAAAAGCCATTTTTTCATTTTTTGCCAGGGAGTTATTCTTTATCAATTGCCACCGTTGGTTGCAACTATTCCTGTCTTAACTGCCAAAACTGGGATATTTCCCAGGGTTTTAAAGGAGTAAAAGAGATTCCAGGTAAAGATATTTCCCCTGAAGAAATTGTCGAAACTGCTTTGAAAAATAAATTACCTTCGATCTCTTACACCTATACTGAGCCAACCATATTTTTAGAATATGCTTTGGAGACAATGAAAATGGCAAAAAAAGCCGGATTGAAAAATAATTGGGTCTCAAATGGGTTTATGAGTGAGGAATCGGCAAAATTGGTTATCCCCTATTTGGATGCCAATAACATTGATCTCAAAAGTTTTTCCGATGAATTTTATAAATCAAATTGTGGGGGGAAATTGAAACCTGTTTTAGAGACGGCAAAATTGATGAAAAAATCTGGAGTCTGGGTTGAGATTACTACTTTGGTCATTCCCACTTTGTCTGATTCAGAAGAAATGTTTAAGAAGATTGCTAATTTTATTTATACTGAGTTGGGTCCTGAAACCCCCTGGCATATTTCCCAATTTTCTGGAGCAATTTCTTGGAAATTACAGCATCTCCCTGATACTCCCATAGAAACTTTGGAAAAGGCAATAAAAATTGGAAGGGAAATTGGCTTAAAATATGTTTATATTGGAAATATTCCTGGCCATCAAGCAGAAAACACCTATTGTCCAAAATGTAAGGCTTTATCAATTTCAAGAGTAAATTATTATATTCACCGCCACGATAAATCTGGCAAATGCCCAAAATGTGGCGAAGATTTAAATTTAATTTTAGAATAAAAAGGAGAGCTCCCTTATTTAGCCTTTAAGCCTACCTGAATTATATTTCAACGAATTCTTTAATAAAGTTTTTATACCATTCTTTATAATCCGAGGGACTAAGGAGATGGATTTCAAAAGGTGCCAAAAGACCGATCTTTTTTTTAATTTTTGTTCTTACCTCACTTTTTATCTCCGGGCTTGAATTTTTTAATTTTGGAGAAATAATCAAAATATCAATATCTCTTGGTACCTCATCTTTTCTTAAAATAGAGCCAAAAACAAAAACCTTAACTTTTCCTAAAGATTTTTCTGCCTCTTTTTTGATAATTTTTGCCCATCTTAAATAATTCTTAAAATATTTTTCCTGTCTTTTTCTTCGTTCAATTAAAATATCAGTTAAGGTTAAACTTTTCATAGCTTTTTCAGAAATTTAATTAACTCTTCGGTAAAGGCTAACATATTTTCCACTTGAAATTGGTTAAACTCTACTGGTAGATATCGAGAAGTAATGTAAGCCTGGTCCAGATCGCCAATAACACTGGCCTTATCTTTTCGCATTTTCTCAATCCTTTTTTTATTTTTAGGATATATTTTCTCTAATTCCCTTAAGAGCTCGGCTAAAGAGTGAATTTTTGGAAAATCTCCTAATTTTTTAAATAAATAATACTTGAGATAAAGCTGGCAAGCTTGCTCCAAATGAAAAGCAGCTAAAAACCATTTCTTTCGGGAAATGTCATATTTGGCATCTTCTAAAAAAGCCTCCGCCCTTTCTATTAAAAATTCAGCTTTTGCCATATTATTATTTTATCATAATCCAAAATTAAGAGCCAAATTTTTTATTGTCAATTGAGAGAGATTTGACAAAATAAATATAATGATTACTTTTGCCTGCATTTCTCCACATCCACCAATAATTTTGCCAAACATTGGCTTGCCAGAAGATAGGATTCAAGAGAAAAATACAATTTAATAATTACTTATTCTTTTGGCACCTTCTCTATTTTTTTTGTGTTAGTCGGAATATTTAAATATAAATAATAAAAGTATTATTAATCTACAAAAAAATGACGAATCTGGCAAATGCTTAAAATGTGGTGCGGATTTAAACCTAATTTTATAAAATGTACGATCCGACAAAACCTTATAAAAAAGAAATTTTAAAACTCATTCAAAAAACTTGGGAAACACCCTATATTTCAGTTAGAAATCAGGTTGTTAAAAAGAAGTTTTCTTTTCCTGAATATTGTCACTCAGATGGAATAGGCACAAAAGGTATTTATCATTGGCAAAAAAGAAGTTTTAAAAATGCCGTTTTAGATGCTTTAGCAATGAATTTGAATGATTTTTTAATAATGAATGCCAGACCTTATGCAATCTTAAATCATTTATTTTTGCCAAGCGATGATAAAAAAGCAATTTTAGAAATAATCGGCCATCTTTCAAAAGAATGCCGAAAGAGAAAAATTGCCATTTTTGGTGGTGAAACAGCGATTCATAATGATATGGAAGGTCTAGAATTAAGTATCACAATGCTTGGCTTTGTTGAAAAACCAAGAGTTAATAAATTTAAAAGTGGAGATATTTTAATTGGTATTGAAAGTAAGGGATTACACTCAAATGGTTTTACTAAAGTTAGAGAAGTTTTTGGCAAGAGTTATCAGCCTGAATTTATTAGGCCGACTTTTATTTACTTTGATACTTTATTCAATCTAAATAAAAAATTTAACATCAATGGCATGGTGCATATTACTGGTGGGGCTTTTACAAAACTTAAAGATTTACTTAATAATGCTAATGCCAAAATAAAAAAAGATCACAAATTAAAACCCCAAAAAATTTTTAGAGAATTATATAAAAAAGGAGTTTCAGATGAAGAAATGTATAAAATTTTCAATTGTGGGATAGGTTTCATTTTATCAGTAAGACCAGAAGAGGTTAATAAAATTCTTTCAAAAATAAAAGATTTTAAAGCCGATGTTATTGGCGAAATAGTTCCAGGAACTGGAAAAGTAAAAATAGAATCGGCTTTTTCAAATAAAGAAATAATTCTTTAATATGTTAACTTTTGCTTTAATTTGTCCTAACCAACCAATAATTGTTTCGATTATTAGTCGGCAAATGCCCAAAATGTGGAAAGGGGCTTGATTTAATTCTAAAGTAATTTCCAATATGTTATATTTATATAAATTAAGAAAATTATAAGAAATGAGAAAAATAATTAGAAAAAAGATTTCTAAAAATATTTGGTTAATATTAATTGGAACAATATTATTGCTAATTATTATTAATTTCCCCTTCCTTCTCCTAATTCTTGTACTATTTTTAATCTTCTTTTTTCGGAGAGGAAAGAGAAAAGAGGATGAGTTAAAAAAAATTTGTCGCGATTTCTATCAAGGCCAAAAGTTTGTAGCCATAGATTTAGAAACTACGGGTTTAAATCCAAGAAAAGATGAAATTATTGAAATAGCGGCCATAAAATTTGATAAAAATGGAAAGGGAGACAGCTTCGTAAAATTTATAAGACCGCGTGGTTATGTTCCTTTTGAGATTCAGGAAATGCTTGGGATTCCTATTTCAAAGATTATGGAAGAAGGAAAGCCTTTTAGAGAAATTCAAGGAGAATTTATAAGTTTTGTGGGTAATTCACCAATATTAGGTTGGAATCTTTCTTTTGATTTAGATTTTCTGAGAAATAATGGTATAGAATTATTAAATCCAACTATTGATGTAATGAAGTTAGCTCAGGATTTACTCCCTTCTGAAATTTATAAAAAAGGAAGAAGGCGAAGAGTAAGAAGGCGCTTTTATCTACTTTCCATCGCTAGAGATCTTGGAATTTATATTAGGGATATTCAGCGGGCTGGAAGTCATGCCTTTTTGTGTGGAAAAATTTTCGAAAAACTAATGGAGCAATTAAAATATAAATATTTTAGAGAAAATATTTAATCATCCTATGCTTACTTTCGCCTCAATCTGCCCTCATCCCCCAATAATTATTCCAACCATTGGAAAGCCAGCTGATTTGAAAATTGTCTCAAAGACAATTGAGGGAATGGAAAAGTTGGCTGAGATTTTCAGAAAAGCAAAACCAGAAACAGTGATTTTGATTTCTCCTCATGGACCAATAGATTTTAATAATTTCACAATTAACCAATCCCCTACTCTGGCTGGCCATTTTTATAATTTTGGTGATTTTGAGACTGAAATAATTTTTAAAAATGATAAAGATTTAGTTGAAAAAATTGAAAAGGAATCAAAAAAAGAAAAAATTCCTTTAAGAATAGTTAATATTGAAGAAATAGATCATGGGACCTTAGTCCCCCTTTATTATTTAGTCAAAGGCCATTCAAATTTTAAATTGGTCCCTTTGGCCTTTTCCTATTTGGATTTAAAAACCCATTTTAAATTTGGCCAAACTCTCAATAAAATAATTGCTAAAACTCAGACCTCCCCAAACTATGGGATTGTGGCCTCTGGTGATTTATCTCATTGTCTCACTCTAGATGCCCCTGGAGGTTACTCTCCCCGAGGAAAAGAATTCGATCAAAAAATAGTTGAACTTTTAGAAAAAAAAGATTTCAACGGAATTATGAGTTTAGATCCTCAATTGGTTGAAGAAGCAGGAGAATGTGGCTATCGATCGATAATAATTTTACTTGGTGCCCTCAATGGATTAGATTGGCAGCCAGAAATTTTATCTTACGAAGCCCCTTTTGGTGTTGGCTATTTAGTAGCAAATTTTAGAATTAAATAATTTTAAATGTTTATGAAAACATAGGTAACAGCAGGAGAAATAATCTAATTTAGAGATAAAATCCTTTTACTTAAAAGAAGAAAAGATAGAAAAGTCTCTCCCCATTTATGGGAATTTGTTTCTGGTTTAATTAAGGAAAATAAATCAGCAAAAGAGGCAATATTAAGAGAAATTAAAGAAAAAAACAAATGTAAAAGGAAAAATTATAAAATCTGGAAGACCTTTTAAAACAAAAGGTAAATTGGAGAAGATAGATTATAATTCCCTTTTAATTTTCGTTAAATCTAATAAACTAAAAGTTGGCAAAGAACATTCCCAATACCAATGGATAAGACCGAAAGAAATCAATAAATTTAAAACGGTGGTTGATATTAAAAAAGATTTAAAACCCTCGGGCTATTATAACATTCCAACATTCTTAAGAATTTGAGAATAATATGAAAAAAGAAATTGAAATAAAAATACCCCTTGATAAGAAAACTTTTTTAAAGATAAAAAAGAGGCTTTTTAAAATTGCCAAATTTAAGCAAAAATCTCGCCAAATAGATAATTATTTTACTCCTTTTCACCCCTGAAAATGTTGAGAAAACTACTCATTGCGATGAATACGAAACAAAAATCGATGATTTCAAAATGTTAGAGAAAATATTCTCTGCTCTTGATTTTAAGAAATTAATAACAGTTGATAAAAAAAGAGAAGTTTATCTTTACAAAAATGAATTTGAGATTGCTTTTGATGAGGTGAAAAATTTAGGCTATTTTATCGAGATAGAAGCTAAAAAGATTTTGAGGAATAGAAAGGACAAGAGAAAAACTTTTTAAATTTGCTAACGAGCTTGGCCTTAATTTATCAAAAGAAGATAAAAGAGGCTATCCCTATTTATTAATGAAGAAAAAAAGATTGCTAAAATGAACAGCAACAAAATTAAAGATATAATTTCAAGATATGCCATTCATAATATTAGAATAGGTGTTTTGGGTTCGCATTCGGCACTTGAGATTGCCTACGGAGCCAAACAGGAAGGCTTTGAGACAGTTGTTATTTGCCAGAGAGATCGGGAAAGAACTTATACCAAATATTACAGAAATCTTTTTGATCATCTTATAGTTTTAGAAAAATTTTCTGACATATTGGAAGAAGAAAATTTACAAAAGCTTCGTGAATTAAACACAATTTTTGTGCCAAATCGTTCATTTTCGGTATACGTTGGATACAAAAACATAGAAGAAAAATTCATTGTTCCAATTATGGGAAATAGATATATGCTCAAAATTGAAGAGCGCGATTTACTTAAAAATCAATATTATTTGCTCAAGGAGGCTGGAATATCTACACCAAAAAGCTTCAATTCATATAAAGAAATAGATCGCTTGGCAATTGTCAAAGTTTTCGAAAAGAAAAGGAAAGTAGAAAGGGCATTTTTCTATGCTTCCTCTCCTCAGGAATTCGAGAAAAAAGCTAAACAACTCATCAGAGATGAAATAATCAGCCAAGAAGATTTGAAAAAAGCTACTATCGAAGAGTACATTATTGGAGCAAAATTCAATGCCAATTTTTTCTGGTCTTCATTGACCGATAAGCTTGACCTTTTAGGATTTGATAGAAGGATCCAAACTGATTTAGATGGAGTTTTAGATTTACCAGCCAGCGAACAGCTCGAAATTGGGAAATTGGCTCAAAATATTGAAATAGGTCATATTGGCATCACCATGCGGGAGAGTCAAATAGAAAAAATATTCGATGCTGGAGAACGCTTCGTCAATGTTTGCAAAAAAGAGTATCCACCTGGGATGATTGGTTTATTTGCCTTACAAGGAGGGGTGACAAAGGAGTTAGAATTCTATGTTTTTGATGTTAGTCCTCGGGTTCCCGGATGTCCTTGTGTTGAGCCAACTTCACCTTATATGAAATATAAATATGGAATGGAAGTTGGCCCTGGAAGGAGAGTTGCTATGGAAATAAAACAGGCAATTAAAGAAAATAAACTTGGAGAAATTTTAACATGATAACTGAAATTTTAAGGAAATATAAATTAAATAATTTAGCAATAGGAACAATAGGCTCCCATTCGGCATTAAATATTTTCAAAGGAGCTAAAGAAGAGGGATTTAAAACAGTATGTATTTGTAAAGAAGATGATGCAATGGTTTATCAAAAATTTTCATTGGCTGATGAAATAGTATTAGTAAAAGATTTTGCTGAGATTTTAAATGAGAAGATTCAAACAAAATTAAAAGAGTTAAATACCATTCTTATTCCCCACGGTTCTTTCACTGCCTATATCTCTATAGAAAAGATAATCAATAATCTTCAGGTTCCAATGTTTGGGAATAGAAAATTACTTTATTGGGAAGCTAGTCGGGAAAAACAAAGGGAATGGTTATCTAAGGCAGGGCTTAAATTACCAAAAACTTTTCAAAAAATAGAAGAAATTAATTGTCTAGTAATAGCAAAACTTCCTGGAGTAAAGGGTGGAAAAGGATATTTTTTAACAAACTCACCAAAGTCCTTTTATAAAAAGGTGGATGAAATGATCGAGCGTGGTCTTCTCGGCAGAGAAGATATTAAAAAAATACATTTACAAGAATATATCTTAGGTGTAAACGTTTACCCTCATTTTTTCTCTTCGATAATCAATAATGATGTTGAATTCTTTGGTGTTGATAAACGTTATGAATCAGTTACAGACGCCATTGGAAGAATACCGGCGAGTGAACAGCTCGAAATAGGAATAACCCCAACATTTACGATAGTTGGTAATATTCCAATTACACTTCGGGAATCACTTCTTTCCGAATTAATTAGAATGGGCGAGAAGGTAGTAAAAACTTCAAAGGAAATAGCTCCGCCTGGAATTATTGGTCCATTCTGTTTAGAGACAGCGATAACAGACAAACTGGAGATATATGTGTTTGAGATTTCGGCTCGGATAGTTGCCGGAACAAATGTTGGAATTGGGACTTCACCCTATGCTTATCTAAAATATGGCGAAAATATGTATATGGGAAGAAGAATAGCTTTAGAAATTAAGGAAGCCTTGAAGAAGGGAAAAATTAAAGAAATATTAACCTGAATGGCTATTCGCATTTTAATAAAATGAAAAATTTTAATTTTGAAAGTGAAAAAGAGGTTTTAGATTTTTTAAAAGAAAATAAAATTGTTAGATTTGTCAGGATGATTTTTCCTGATGTTCTGGGAAGAGAAATGAGTTTTTGCATTCCAGCAGATCAAATGAGAGGAGCTTTTGAAAATGGAGAGGGATTCGATGGCAGTTCAGTCGAAGGATTTGCCCGAATTGAAGAATCGGATTTGAAGATTATTCCTGATCCAAAGACTTTTAGGGTTTTACCCTGGAATTATGAACTCGAAGGAGTTACTTGGAAAGAAGCGGTTGTTTTTGGTGATATCTTTACACCAAAAGGTGAACATTTTGAAGGAGATTCTCGTTATTTATTAAAAAAGGTTTTAGAAAGGACAAAAAATTTTGGTCAGTTTTTTGTTGGAGCAGAACTGGAATTCTTTCTTTTTGAAAATGAAAATGAACCAAAATTATTAGATCGAGGTAGCTATTTTCATGGCGGAAAATGGGGAGAAATTAGAAAAATCGCCCAAATTTATTTAAAAGAAATGGGAATTGAGGTTGAACATGACCATCATGAAGTTGCTCCCAGCCAGCATGAAATTGATATTAAATTTAGCGATGCTTTAACTACTGCTGATTCAGTGATTTTGGCAAAATATATTTTAAAAAGGATTGCTAGAAAATTGGGCTTTTTTGTTTCCTTTATGCCCAAACCAATAACTTTTGTGAATGGCTCAGGAATGCATTTACATTTATCTTTGTGGCGAAATAAAAAAAATTTATTTTTCAAAAACAAGGGTGATTTTCTCTCTGATTTAGCCAAAAAATATTTAACTGGATTAATCAAATATGGAAAAGAGATTCAATTAGTTTTAAATCAATGGGTGAATTCCTACAAAAGATTGATTCCTGGCTATGAAGCTCCAGTTTATATGGCTTGGGGAAGGAAAAATAGGTCGGCCTATATCAGAATTCCAGAATATCGGGAAGGGAAGGA
>DAIPKT010000005.1:0-7443 GCA_036769645.1 bacterium
TAACTGAATGGCTAATCCATTTTGATTTTGAAAGACCTAATCAGGCCCTAGATTATTTAACCCCTTTTGAATCTCACCAAAAATACCATAAAGTGCTACCAATCTACTCTTTCAAGTAGATTAGGTTTGCTAAAAATCCCGAAATTGTTATAATAAAGAAGATTAAAACTCTGGAAAAAATTTGGTAAAAAATTTTATATTCATTTTGCTTATTTTTTTGATAGTTTCAGATATTACTTGATAGCGGAAACCAATAAACTATAGTGAATTTTTAATACTGATTTTGAAGTAAAGATATGCCAAAAAATTATCCCCAGAACAACTCTAACTCAGGAGGTCTAAATTACTCTGCCAAAAAGATAAGAGAGAGATTTTAAAAGTAAAACCCGGGATCAGGTTAGTTTTGAAATAAAACGACTAACCAAAGGCAGGTTTCCAAAGTTAAAATTATTAAAAAGAGTGGAAAAAGAATGAAGAGAAAGTTATTACCAGTTCTTTTTATAAGGTTGAGAGAAAGAAATCAAAAATCTTCTTTACCCTATCCTCAATCTCCGAGGGCTAAAATTAGATTTTAAAGATATCATTGAGTCAACTTTTTAGAGCTTTATTCTAAAAAGAAAATCTCCTTTAGGTGATGGATTCAATGTCTGTTTTATGGAAAAGAGAAAAATTAAAGAAACCTTATAGTTTTGATGGAAAGTTCGATAAAATAGAGAAAATTAAACTAATTCTTCCTTAAAGATGAAAAACTTGGTTAAAAATTTTGTCTTGATTTTGCTGATTTTTCTGACCATTTCGGCAGTTTTCTCTTTGATTCAAAAATCATTTGAAAAGGTGGAGGAAATTTCCCTCACCCAATTGGTTGGAGAAATAAATCAAGAGAAAGTGAAAAAAATTGTGGTGGCTGGTAATGAGCTTCAAATAATTTATCAAGATGATTCAAAAGCCAAATCAAGAAAAGAAGCCGAGGCCGCTTTATCAGAGTCTTTGTTAAATTACGGAGTGGAAAAAGGAAAATTAGCTAAGGTAGCGATTGAGACAAAAGAGGTTGGAGGAACCTGGGCTTGGTTAGGCCCAGTTCTATTTGCCATTTTACCCCTTTTGTTTATCATCCTCTTTTTCTTTCTCATTTTCCGCCAGGCCAGAACTGGAGCCATGCAGGCCTTTGATTTTACCAGGGCCAGAGCCAGATTATTTGGAGCCGAAGGTCATCCAAAAGAAAAAATCACTTTCAAAGATGTGGCTGGTTTGAAAGAGGCCAAGGAAGAATTAAAAGAAATAGTTGATTTTCTCAAAAATCCCAAAAAATATTTACAAATGGGAGCGAGAATCCCCAAAGGAGTTTTGTTAGTGGGAGCGCCAGGAACCGGAAAGACAATGTTAGCCAAAGCAGTGGCTAATGAATCAGGGGTTTCTTTTTTTTCAATTTCTGGCTCAGAATTCATTGAACTCTTCGTAGGGGTTGGAGCCTCGAGGGTCCGTAGTCTCTTTGAACAGGCGAGAAAAGTAGGGAGGGCAATAATTTTTATTGATGAAATAGATAGTATCGGCAAGGTGAGGGGATTAGGAATTACCGGTGGACACGAGGAGAGAGAACAAACCTTAAACCAAATTTTAGCAGAAATGGATGGAATAGGGAGAGAAGAAGGACTGGTGATTCTCGGCGCCACAAATAGGCCAGAACATCTCGATCCGGCCCTTTTGCGACCAGGAAGATTTGATCGGAGAATTGTTTTAGATTTGCCTGATGTTAATGACCGAGAAGAGATTTTAAAAATTCATTGTCGGGGAAAGCCCTTGGCTTTAAATGTCAATTTAAGAGAAGTAGCCGAAAGAACTCCTGGATTTTCGGGAGCAGATCTGGCCAATGTAGTCAATGAGGCGGCAATTTTGGCAGCCAGAAGAAATAAGCATCAGATTTTTCAGGAAGAATTTTTGGAATCAATTGAGAAGGTTTTATTGGGACCGGAAAGAAAAAGTCATATCTTGTCAAAAAAGGAGAAGGAAATCGCTGCCTATCATGAATCAGGTCATGCCTTGGTTTCGGCAATCTTGCCAGAGGCTGAACCAGTCAGAAAAATTTCAATTGTTGCCCGCGGATTGGCCGCTGGTTATACTTTAAAGATGCCAGTTGAAGAAAGGAAAATTAAGACAAAATCAGAATTCTTAGCTGAAATGACCACCCTTTTGGGAGGTTATTGTGCTGAGAAATTAAAATTTGGAGAAATTACCACCGGAGCAGCTAATGACTTGGCAAGGGCTTCCCAATTAGCCAGAAAATTGGTAAAAGAATATGGAATGTCCTCTTTAGGACCAATTGCTTTTGGAGAAAAAGAGGAATTGGTCTTTTTAGGAAGGGAATTGGGAGGATATAAAAATTATTCTGAAAAAGTGGCTGCCCAAATTGATAAAGAAGTAGAAAAATTTGTTAAAAATGCTGAGGAAACCGCTCGGAAAATTTTAACCAAAAGAAGGCATTTACTTGAGAAAATTGCCAAAACCCTAATTGAAAAAGAAACCATTGAAAAAGAAGAATTTGAAAGTTTGATTGGAAAAAAAGAAGAAATTTCAAAACCCCTTGAAAGAGGAGAGAAATCAATAAAAGTAAAAATCAAGCCGGTCTAAACTGTTGAAGGTAGAACCTTAAACATGGGCGTGTAGCTCAGTGGTTAGAGCGGGGTCCTTATAAGGCCAAGGTTCGTTGGTTCAAATCCAACCACGCCCATATCGGGGCGGTTAGCTCAGTTGGTAGAGCGCAAATTTGACGTATTTGAGGTCATAGGTTCGAGTCCTATACCGCCCACTATGGCAACGAAAATTGAGAGATTTTTAAAGCCGTTTTTAAAGGAAGATTTACCTGATATTCGACCAGGTGATACAGTTTGTATTTATCAAAAAATCAAGGAGGGAGAAAAGGAGAAAATTCAGAGTTTTGAAGGAGTGGTTATTGCCAGAAAGCATGGCAAAGAAATTGGAGCAACAATTACCGTCAGGAGAGAAATTTCTGGAATCGGGGTGGAGAGAATTTTCCCAATCCACTCCCCTACCATTGAAAAAATAGAAATTTTAAAAAGAGGGAAGGTCAGAAGGGCAAAGCTTTATTATTTAAGAAAGGCAAAAGGAGAAAGAGCAAGAATTAAAGTCAAATAGTGGTCTAAGCCCAGGTGGCGGAATTGGTTTACGCAACGGTTTGAGGTGCCGTACCTCGCAAGAGGTTGTGGGTTCGAATCCCACCCTGGGCACTAAATCTATGTTAACAATTCGGAAATTTAAACTTTCTGATTTAGCTGGAGTGATGGAAATTGAAAAAGCTTCTTTTCCCAAAAGCCAGGCCTATCCGAGAAGTTATTTTGAAAGATATTACCAAAAATATCCTCAAGGATTTATAGTTGCTGAGAATAAGGGAAAAATTATAGGTTATGCCATTGGACAATTAAAGAATAATTCAGGAGAATTTATTTCTTTGGCGGTAAGACCAGAATTTCGCCAAAAAGGAATAGGGAAAGAATTGACTAATTTTTTAATCAATCACTTTAAGGAAAAAGGGGGTAAAGAAATTTCCCTCAATGTTAGAACCGGGAATAAAATAGCCATTTCTTTTTACAAAAATCTTGGCTTTAAAATTTTAAAAACTATTAAAAATTATTATCAAAATGGCGAAGATGCCTACTTGATGAAAAAAGAGGTATGAGAATTTTAATTTATGGATTTAAACCCTTTAAAAAAATATAAGAAAAATATTTTCCAAGAAGTTATAAAAAGAATTGATAAAAGAAAATTTATCAAAGTTATTCTACCGATTATTTCTAAAAAGAAATATATTTTAAACAAAATTAAAAAATATCGGCCAGATATTGTTATAGGCTTTGGCCAAACTGGAGGAAAATTAATAAAAATAGAAAGGAAAGCTAAAAATATATTTGAAGTGGAAAAGGCAAAAGTTAAAAAAGTAATTAATCCGAAAGGGCCAAAGCAATATTTAGTAAATTTAAAACTAAAGAAAATTCCGAGAATAAAAATTTCCTATGATGCCGGGAAATATTTGTGCAATTTTACAACGTATACAATAATGGATTTTATCAAAAAGGAGAGCTTAAAAACAAAATTTGCTTTTTTGCATATTCCAAAAAATTATAAACTCAAAAGGACAGTAAAAATTATTGAAAAATTACTATCCCAAATCGAGGGCGGTTAGCTCAGAGGAAGAGCATCTCGTTTACACCGAGGAGGTCGTAGGTTCAAGTCCTGCACCGCCCACCCATTTATGGTTGAATATGAATATATCGATATTGTAGACGAAAATGACAATGTAATTAGTAAAGATACTCCCGGGAATGTTCGGAAAAGAAATTTAATTCATAATGTTCGAGTAGTAAATATTTTTTTATTTAATCCTAAAGGAAAGTTACTTCTGCCAAGACGATCCAAGAACAGAAGAATGTTTCCTGGATGTTATGATTTCTCTGTCGGCGAACATGTAAAATCAGGTGAGGATTATTATGATGCCGCCATTCGAGGTTTAAAAGAAGAGTTAGGAATTACCAATTTAAAGCCTGTTGAATTAGGTAAGTTGACTCCCAAAGACGGGGTAAATTGTTTTATGAAGATTTACAAAATAATATACGATGGCGAAATAGTTAATTATGATAAAGATGGTATCGCTGAAATGTCTTTTTATGATCTCGAAACAATTAATAAAATGATTAAGAAAGATAGAACTAAATTTAAAGAAGATTTTCCAAAGGTTTTAGAATGGTATCTTAAAAATTAAAATATGGCTCTGGTTTGTCTCCATTATTCAAAATTTTTTGAGGATAAACTTTTAAGGAAAGAAATTAAAGGTACAATTTTGAAAGGAAAATGGGAAATTCCAAAAAATGAAGAGTTATTTTTGTATATCGCTCCAGAGAATGTAGAAACCAGTAAAGAAGATAAGAAAGTTGGAATGGTAAAAATTATTTCCCAAAAACAAATGAAGGTTTCTGATTTATCTGATAAAGAAGCAAATATCTGCGGTTATGAAAATGGAGAAAAACTAAAAGAAGGAGTAAAACACTGGCATAAAGTCAGTGATTCTGATATAATTACCTTTGTAGAATTTGAGTTTAGGCCGCGGTAGCTCAGTGGTAGAGCATATAGCTGAAAACTATAGGGGCGTGAGTTCAATTCTCACCCGCGGCAATAGGTTATGTACATTGACACAAATATTGAACCTGGTTATAATAAAATAATTATAATTGACTCTATCTAAATATGAACGAAAAAGGACAACGCATTATTGCCTTGCGTAAAAAGGGTAAAACTTACGGGGAAATAGTAAAGATTTTAAAGCTTCCCAAAAGTACAGTTGGCTGGTGGTTAAGGAATGTAAAAATATCAAAATCTCTGCAGAAGAAAATTTTAGAAAGGTCTAGAGAAAAATGGAGAAGAAACATCGCTACCTACAACAAGGCTTATGGAAAACTTCGTTCTCAAGAAGCGGCGAGAATAAGAAATGAGTGGATTGAAAAAGCTACAAATGAGATTAAAAAAATATCAAAGAACGAACTTAAATTTATCGGGGCTGCGTTATATTGGGCGGAAGGAGGGTTGAAAAATAGGAATAGTTTACGGTTTGGTAATTCCAATCCGCTAATGATAAAAACGATAATAAAATTTTTCCGGAAAATTTGTAATATTCCTGACGAGAAAATTAAAGCGAAAATTCACCTTTACCCAGGAATAAGTCAACAAAATGCAACTCATTATTGGAGTAAAATCACTGGATTACCGAAAAGGAACTTCCATCCACCTCAAATTCAAGTTAGCAGGGCGAGTAAGGGTAGAAGGTCGAGAGATACTCTTCCTTATGGGACACTTCATTTAATCGGGAATAATACCGAACTTGCTTGTAAGGTTAAAGGATGGATTAAAGGCATTTCAGAAAAAATTTAATGCGGGAGTAGTTCAGTGGTAGAACGTCTCGTTGCCAACGAGAAAATCGCGGGTTCAATCCCCGTCTCCCGCTCATCTATGGTTCAAAGAAGATATAAAATCAAGAATTATTTTGAGGGGGTAGAAAAACTTCTTAAAGATTCGGTTTTGTCAGGCAAAGCTAAAAAACTAATCGAAATTGGTGGAAAGCCAATCAGATTGCCGAAAAAGATCCGCCAAGGAGTAGAAGAGTCTTATTGGAGATTTCCCAAAAAGTTTAAACAGGCTAAATAAAATAGCTTGACAGGCCTCTAAGGATAAGCTAATATGATAAAACCCCTTAAAAGGGGTTTTAAGATGAGGAAGCGTTCAAAGAGAGACCCAAAAAAACAGCCTTTTTGGAAAAAAGGCTGGCTAATTACTTTATTGAGTTTGATAATTTCCGGATTGCCTATCGGAGTAATCCCATTTTTTGAGCCCACTCAGGAAGTCGAGACCGAGTTTACTTTTGAAAATTTAACTTTCCTAGACCAAAAGCTGATTATTATTCAAGGAAATAGTCTCTTTTCCATTTCTGAACCTCTAAATCATCAATCTCCAGTCCCTCAGAGAATTAGGGTAGTAATTACTGGTTACTCCTCTTCAGCCTGGGAGACTGACGATGATCCTTATATTACCGCTGCCGGAACCTGGGTGAGAGAAGGAATTGTTGCCAATAATAAGTTGCCGTTTGGAACAAAAATCAAAATCCCAGAATTATTTGGCGACAAAATCTTTGTGGTCGAAGATAGAATGAGTTGGAAAAAAGGGAAATATCATATTGATATCTGGTTTCCTGATTACTGGCAGGCTCTAAATTTTGGCGCCAAAAGAACTTATATTGAGATTTTGGAAAACTAATTTTTTTAAGGTTCTACCTCCTTAAATAAAAACCACCTGAAAGAGGTGGATTTTATATTGGTGCCCGGGGAGGGACTCGAACCCTCAAGGGATTATTCATCCCAAAAGGTTTTAAGCCTTTCGCGTCTACCAGTTTCGCCACCCGGGCCCAATTTGAGGCGGTGGTGGGAATTGCACCCACGTATAACTGTTTTGCAGACAGTCGCGTTTTCTATTTCGCCACACCGCCACACTTATTCGGATATTAATTCGTGGATAATATTTTTCATTTTATCCTATTTTTCATTTTTTTTCAACTTCTCTAAAATCTCTTCAATTTTTCCAGCTTCAACCGTCTTTTTTTCTTCCAAAAATTTTATCTTTGGAATTGGCCTCATTTTTAATCTTTTATTTAATTTTTGTTGTAAAAAATAAATATTTTTGTTTAAAATTTTAAGAATTCTTTTTATCTTTTCCTCAGGCAAAGCCGAAACCCAGACATTACTATCTCTTAAATCAGCTGAGGTTTCAACCCTAGTTATGGTCACTAAAACATCCGAAGGAAATTCAACCTCCCTCAATAAAAGTTGGCTTAATTCTCGCTTTATTAAAGTATTTACTCGTTGAATACGTTTAGATACAATCACTTGG
>DAIPKT010000005.1:7543-19863 GCA_036769645.1 bacterium
TTACATTTTGATTTTTGATTTAAAGTTCAACTTTCTTCCTTTCCTCCGTATAAATTACCAAAAAGTCTCCTACTTCGATTTTGGCATCTCCTTCAGAGAGTATTCCTACTTCTTCTCCTCTTCCCGCCTTTTCGATATCTTTTCTATCTTTTTGAAGATTGATCAATTTTCCTTTACCAATCAGTTCTTCTCCTCGAAAAACTTCAATTTGGGTTCCTTTTTTCACCTCTCCCTCAACTACCCTGCCACCAACAATCTGGCGATTCTTTTCAGTTAAGAAGATGACCAGAATTTTAACTTTTCCTAACTCCTTTCTAACTACTTCAGGTTCGATAATTTTTTCCATAAAATTTCTGATCCCTTCAACTAAATCATAAATTACCTCAAAATTCATTATTTTTATTTTCTCTCTTTCAGCCAATTGTTTTGCCACTGGATTTGTCTTCACTCGGAAACCTAAAATTACTCCTGGATAGCCACCGAGAGGTGGGTGACTTTTTGCCAATTTAATATCTGATTCATTTATTTCTCCCACTTCTGATTTCAAAATTCTTAAAATTACTTTCTCTTGGGCCAATCCTTTTAAAACTTCCTCAATGGCCTCAGCTGAACCTAAAACATCGGTTTTCAAAATCAGATTTAAAATTTTCTGTTCAGGTTTAATTTTTAAAACTACTGGCCATTCTTTTTTTCCCGCAATTCTTAAATAGCTTCTTGCTTCTTCTAAACTATTGAAAACTTTAAAATTCTCCCCAACTTTGGGAATGGCCTCAAAACCAATGACAATAGCTGGCTCAGAAGGAAGAGTTTTCTCAATAGCTAAGCCTTGAAAGTTCTCTAAAATTTTAATTTTTCCCAGAGCAGTTGGAGTTCCAATAATATCACCTCGTTTCAAAATTCCTTGACTCAAAATCAAGGTAGCAGTTGGCCCTCTTTGACTATCTAAATAGGATTCAATCACCACTCCCTCGCCTGGTTTTGAAATATCAGCCTTCAAATTTTCCATTTCAGCTACCAATAATATCAATTCCAAAAGTTCATCAATTCCCTGGCCAGTTTTGGCTGAGGTCTCAACTGCAGGAACTTTTCCTCCCAAATCCTCAACCAAAATCTCCTCCTTTTGGAGTTCCCTTTTCACTTTTTCGGGGTTAGCTTCTGACCTATCAATTTTATTTAAGGCGACAATGAAAGGAATCTCAGCTTTTTTGATATGGGAAATTGCTTCTTTAGTCTGCTCCTTTACTCCCTCGCAACTATCGATAACTAAAATAGCAAGATCAGCCACTTTCGCTCCCCGTGATCTCATGGCTGAAAAGGCCTCGTGGCCAGGAGTATCAATGAAGGTAATTTTTTTGCCATCCTTTTCAATCTGATAAGCTCCGATGTGTTGGGTAATTCCTCCAGCTTCTTTTTCGGCAACCTGGGTTTTTTGAATATAATCCAGAAGTGTAGTATTATGGATGAAAACCCGCTCAGCTACGAAATTATGAAGATGAGGAATTGTCAAATCATAAACAAAGTCATATTTATTTTCTAAATACTCTATTTTTCTAATTTTAACGCAACTAATCTCTCCTGGATTAATTAAATTTTTTACTCCCGGCTCTGAAAATATTTTAGGCAATGAAACCCGATTGCCCCATTCTAAAAGTTTCCGAAGAAAGTAACGAGAAAGAAATTTATATTTTCGGCGTTGGGTAAAATAGGGGAAGAGGCGGTTATTTATATAGAATGAAAGCAAATTCTGACCAGAAATAGGCGTAAGATCGAAAATACGACTAACTGAACTTTTGGCTATCGCAGCTTGAACTCTTTTCTTTTTCTCTTCGTGTTTTATCGGAAAACAATTTAAGAATCTTGCTAAATAAGGATCATTTGCAACTCTTAAATAATAGTAAGTTCTTTTCTTTTTAAATCCAGGGCCTTTTTTCTTTGCTTTATAAAGAGTGGAGTGGATGCCGAAATATAGAAGTAAAATCGATATTTCCTTAACTAAATCTCTACTTTTGCTGCTAAATTCGATAGAATAATTGATCGGAGAAACATATCCATCGGTATCGAACCATCCGGCAATAAAACCTCGGATAAAGGAGAGGTTAGAAAAAAGCTGGGGAAATTTTATCCTTCCACTTTTTTTCCATCGTGGGAAACCAGCAATATCGGTTAGAAATCTCGTCAACGTTTTGTATCCAGAACTCTCAATTTTGTAAGAGGTTTTTGTTTTTATTAATTTTGTAGTAACACCAAAAACTTCTTCTATATAACTCCGAAAGGTATTCTGAATCTCGGGATTACTATTGTGGAAAATTCCGCTCTTCGTCTGCCCATCGCCTGCTAAACAACCAATAATATAACCCAATTTTTCAAGATCTTTTGGAATCTTAGGTAGTTTTATTTTATTACTTCGACTTGCCACCCGATATCTCCCGCTAGAATTCTTAAGGAAATCTATCATTTCATAAAGCTTGCTCGGAAAGAAGCCAAAATATTGTCCAAGTTTAATGAAATCCCGAGATCGAAACTGGCGATAGCGAAAAGTCTTATAGGGATTAGTTGAAAATAGACCTTTTCGATGAAGTTCCTGTTTATTAGTTTCCTGGAGTTTTTGGAAAAGCTTTCCCCCTTTTTCTCGGTTTACGAAAATGGCGAAATTATTTAAAGCTCTTAATCTCTGGGCAACTCTTTTTTTAACCATTGGGCTTGAAGCGAAGAGATGCAATTTTTGAGGAACAATAACAAACTCTTCTTTTCTTAATAAATCTGCTTTTTTTTCTTCAATTTTACCTTCGGAATTCAATAGAAAAAATGGGTGTTCAGGGGTGACAATAACTTCATCGCCAGAAGTTAAAACAATTTTAATTAATCGAGAAGGGGCTTTTAATTTCCAAATCCATTGAACTTGCCGAGTTACTATTTTTGAGCCATCAAAACTAAACACCTTAAGTCCTTTAGGATTAGCTATCCAGCCTTCTTTCTTACCTTCTTTAATATACCAAATATTTAAACCTTGGGTATATTTTTTCCAAATTCCTTCAATACTTAAAATCTCTCCATTAGCTAAAGGCACTAAAGTCTCGGGAGCAATACATTTTCCATGATCAATGTGTCCCAGAACCACCACTACCGGCGGTTTTGTTATTAAATTTTGATTGATTTTTTCGGCCATATTTTGCTTGTTCAATTGCTTTTTTCTCTTCCTCTGATAATAAATACTCTGACTGACCGTTTTTTATTGGCTTTCCATAAACTCGGTTCCCCTCTCTAGAATATAAACTAGTAATTACCACTCCATTATCATTTCCATCTAAGATAGCTATTGAAAAACTCTGATTCCCACCGAGCTCTTTAAAAGGATTAAACCTGATTATACCAATTTTTTGGAGATTAAATTTACTTTCTTTTTTCAAATTCTCCAATTGGGCAGAAATTCTCTCAAAACTTTTCCCTAAATCCTTAAACTGAGCCGAAATCTCAGTCAAACTTTCCGGTTCTTTCTTTTGTTTTTTGAAAAATTTAAACCCCATATTATTATGTTTAAGGTTCTACCTTAAACATGGCGGGCAATAATTGATAATAGTCGAACTTATTTTAGACGAAAATTTTGATTCTGCCTGCCCGCGCTTCGCGCGGGCAGGCAGACCCTTCAAAATTTTTTATCGGCGCCGCAAAATCGGTAAAATCGGTATTTTAAACAAATTCTTTTCTAAATGCAGATTATCAAAACATTAAGAAAAATTCAAGCTCTTTAAGAACTATAACGTTGGTAAATAAAAAAGTCGCTAACTATTTTGAAGTTAGCGACTAGAAATCAAATAGATTTTTTTGTTGGCCAAGTAATTGTCGTAATTCGCTCAGGGATTTCTTTATCCCCCTTCGGTTTATTCCGAGAAAAGGTATTTCTATTTTTTCTTTGGCTAACTGGGTTTTTAAAGCTTCGATGTAAAACCCGGGACGATGGAAGGTTCCTCTTGAGGAATACTGAATTTTTGTAGCACATGAGGGTGAATATTCTACCCCTAAGATTGCTACAATCTCATAGCCATTCACCAAAATTCCCCTTATCATCTGAACTATCTCAGAGGCTAAACGTTGACAAATTTCTTTGAATTCTGGCGTATCGTATTGCTCTATTCCCTTTGGTTCTCTTTTTAAACTCTCCTCATATCTGCCAAGTTGACTTTCGGGACAGGGCATTTGGATTATATTTATATCGTGCCGTAAGATTTCCTCAATTATTGGTTTTATTACGGCTGAATAGCCATATCTAACAATGCCTTGGGCCTGAAAGGCCTGACAGATTAAACAAAATGGAATGAAGATAAATTTCTTGCTTCGCTCGTCTGGAATTTTAATCTCTGGAATGGTCATAAAATTCCTCCTTTATTTAGAAAAGCCCTTGATTGGGTCACAATTATTCTTACTTTCAACAACACTGCTTTATAAATGCACTTTATATTTCTTTCTCAGAATAAACTTTAATTCCGTGCTTTTTTAATAAAGCTGTTAAAACGCCATTACCTTTAACCAAATTACCACTAAAAGTTCCATCGAATATTAAATCTTTTCCACAAGAAGGACTCTTTGATTTTAAAATAGCTTTTCTGACATTTAAAATCTTTACCACTTCTAAAACTTTCTTTGCTCCTTCTGTAATTTTTTCAGTATAATCATTTCCATCTTTGTCTATTACTTTAGCCCTGCCTTCTAAAACATCGTTGCCATCTCCGCCAATAATTTCCATTGCTGGGCGGAGTGTTCTAAAATTAGCCAGAATTTCTGGGCATAAAGGAATTACTCTACCATCTGATAATAGTTGAACGATTTTTTCGTTTCTTTTTATATCGTTATCAAATCTACAATTTATCCCTGTTAAACAGGCACTAACTAAAATTATTTCATTGGAATTTATTTTCATAAAAAATATAGCCAAGCTGTAAAACCTGGCTAATTTTAATTTTATCCCTCCCCAATAGAATCTAAAAGAGTCTTCTGGATACCCGATTTACTTATAGCCTGTTCTATCTTCTCTGCCGTTTTCTTGATTCCTTGAATATTTATTCCTATTAAGGGAATAAATACCTTTTCTCTTTCCATCTCGTTTTTTAATTCTTCTATAAAAACTCCCGAACCTTTTAATTTCCGACCTTGCTCAAAGAGATAATCAACTGCGCAAGAAGGAGAATTTTCAAGGCCAAGTATAAAAAGCACTTGATAGTTATTCTGGTCTAACTTTTTTGCTAAAGAAATTATTTTCTCAGCATACCCCCGACACACTTCTCTATATTCTTTATTGTTATATTTTTGCTTACTTGCTGGCTTTCTTTTAATCCCCTCGTAATCTATTTCAGGACAAGGCATCTGGATAATATTGATCTCTTCTCTAATTAGCAAATTTGCTATTGGCGTGATAACTGAAGGGTATCTTTTTACAATACCCTCTGCTCTTATTCCCTGAGCAAAAAAACAAAAAGGGACAAAGGCAAATTTTTTACTTCTTTTCATATTTCCGTTTCTCCTCTTGGTTTATAGTTGATTTGCCGTAATTCTTTTATTATATTTCCGATTTGCGGAAATATCAAGTTATCAAGCACTTTTTCCATCTCCTTTATTACTTTCGTTCTTTATCTGATACTCGTACAGAGGCATAGCGAACACGCAAAAAGGCTCTGCTGTTTTTGGAATTATCCCTGCCATAATTAATTTTTCCTTTACCTCTCCTTTATTTTTTACTGTCCAAATCGGCAAAACAAGTTCTATAGAAAACTCTTTGCATAATTTTTTATATCTTTCTACTATTGATGGCTGTTGCTCTGGGTATCCTTGTGATTCTCTTGCTCCTTCTGCTAAATATGGAATATCTCTTTGCAGGCATTCTGTTATAGCTCTAATATACATTGATGTTCTGCAAGTAAGACAAATTCTCTCTGTGGGCAGAAGTTGAATGTTATTCCATTTTTCCAAGCCTAGGCAATAGGGTATTAGAAACTTCCGCCAAATTCCGACAATACTTCTGATTCCAAGGAATTCAATAGATTCTCCGTAGATTTTCTTTAGCCTTTCTGTATTTTCAATAGCATTGCTCAATCCTTTCTCAGCTCCATTATCAAAAGTAATCAATGAAATGGGTTTAAATCCTAGAGATATTAACTGCGGAACGCAGAGCAGTGTATCGTAGCCTCCGGAAAACATTAACATGCATTTTCTATTTTGTGTTTTTTCTGTTTTGGTCATCTTTTCCTTTCCGCTACACACTACCATCTTGACTTCTTTCTCTTTTGCATTCATTTCTTTTATCTCCTTTCTTTGTTTTGCTTCACCTATTTTGTTTTTAAGGTACATTTATACACCTCCTTAGATAGTTTACCGCTTTCCGATAAGCAAAATTACTTTAACAAATTAAATTAAAAATGTCAAGGTTTATTAAAATTCTAAAAACTCCGATAAAAAAATACCGATTTTGTGGCGCCGATAAAAAATTTTGAAGGGTCTGCCTGCCCGCGCGAAGCGCGGGCAGGCAGAATCAAAATTTTCGTCTAAAATAAGTTCGACTATTATCAATTATTGCCCGCCATGTTTAAGGTAGAACCTTAAACATGGCGGAGGCGGAAGGATTCGAACCTTCGATAGCCTTTCGGCTATAGCAGTTTTCGAAACTGCCCGATTCAGCCCCTCTCGCACGCCTCCGTTAATTTTATTAAATTTTTAATTGTTTTTTCTGGTGAAGTTCTTTTGTAAATTACTTTGTAAATTTCACTAATCATCGGTAAATTTAATTTATGAATTTTTCCCAATTTATAAAGAGATAAAGCATTATCAAAACCCTCAACAGTGATTTTTCTTTCTTTTATCTCCTGCCTCATTTTCTCGGTATTAAAATAAAGATTTTTACCAAACTGGAAGTTTCTTGAAAGAGGATTAGTCGAGGTTAAAATTAAATCCTCTAAACCAGCCGGTCCTAAAAATGTTTCTTTTTTAGCTCCCATTGCTTTTCCTATTTTCAGCATTTCTTTTAAACCAAGTTCAATTAGTTTTGGCTGAATTTTTTCAATTTCCGGATTTTGAATATTGGCTTCCACTAGACTGATTCCAATTGCCAGGGCATTCTTTATTGCCCCGGCTAATTGAACTCCAATTAAATCAGTAGTGGTATAAATTTTTAAAGGTCGAATACTGAAAATTTCTTTAAGTTTTTTTAAGAAAGTTCTATTTTTTGAGGCGATCACTTCTTTGGCTGATTTTCCCCCAACAATTTCTTTAGCAAATCCTGGGCCAGATAAATGAGCATAAGATATTTTATCGAAAATCTCTTCAACAATCTGAGAGGGAAGTTTTAAGGTTTCTTTTTCTATTCCCTTGGCAATTCCCAGTAAAGGTGGTAATTTTTCGAATCTTTCAAGTTTTAGTAAAATTTTTCGGAAATTGAAAGAAGGGGAAGCAATAATGATTAAATCTAGCCCTTTGATTCCCTTTTCAAGTTCAGGAGAAATAAAAATCTTTTGGGGAATTTTGATTCCCGGCAATCTCTCATTTTCGCGGAATCTATCGATTTTAGAAGCCAATTTTTTATCCCCATACCAAAAACTAACTTCATTTCTCTTGCTTAAAAGAATTCCCAGGGCAGTTCCCCAGGCACCAGGTTCTAAAATTAAAATTTTCATTTTATGGACCCAGAGGGAGTCGAACCCTCGACTCGTCTATGCCGAAGACGTGTTTTACCACTAGACTATGGGCCCTTTGCCCCTGAGAGGAATTGCACCTCTATCTCAGGCTTAGGAGTCCCGGGTTCTATCTGTTGAACTACAGGGGCAATCTAAACATTTTACCATTTTTTCTCTTGTTGACAATAATCTTTAATGATAAAATAAATTATATATGAATTTCAATTTCTCTACCACCCTCCCGGCCGAAGGCCGGGTCCCTAAATCGCCAATTGTTGAGGTAGCAAAAAAAGTTTGCCCGGGAGTAATTACCATTGTTATTTCTAAAGACCTACCAAAAATAGAGGGTTTTTATTTTTTTCCCTTCGCTCCCGGTCAGGAATTTATTTTCCCAAAATTAAAAAAGGGGAAAGAAAAAACTAAAATTGGTGGCGGATCAGGTTTTATTGTTTCCTCTCAGGGACATGTCTTAACCTGCAACCATGTGGTTGGAGATCCGGAAGCAGATTATACTGTCATCCTTGACCCAAAACATAAATATTCGGCTAAGGTTTTAGCCAGGGATCCCTTAGTCGATATAGCCGTTTTGAAGATTGATGAGAAAAATCTGCCCTATCTGGAATTGGGAGATTCAGACAAAATTGATTTAGGAGAAACAGTGGTGGCAATTGGAAATCCCTTAGGAGAATTTGAGGATACTTTGTCAGCCGGAATTGTTTCCGGACTTTCTCGAAAAATCACTGCCTATGGTGGCCTTCCTTTGAAAGCGACCAGCTTGAGAGGTTTAATTCAGACCGATGCCGCTATTAATCCTGGAAATTCTGGAGGACCTTTGGTCAATCTGGAAGGGAAAGTAATTGGTATTAATACAGCCATGGTTATGGGAGCTCAGAATATTGGCTTTGCCATTCCCATAAATTATGCCAAAAATATTTTGGCGGAAGTAATCAAATATGGAAAAATTAGAAGGCCGTTTTTGGGAGTGAGATATGTTATTTTAAATCCAGAAATTTCCAAGATCAATAAACTACCAGTTGATTATGGGGCTTTGATTGTCAGGGAAAGCTTAGGCGAGCCGGCAATAGTTAAAGGCTCAGCCGCTGAGAAAGCGGGATTAAAAGAATACGATATCATTTTGGAAGCTAATGGTGAAAAAATTACTGAAGAAAATCCTTTAGCCGACTTTTTAGCCAAACAGAAAATTGGCGATGAAGTCAATTTTAAAGTTTTAAGAGAAGGGAAAGAAATAACCCTCAAAGCGAAATTAGAAGAGAAAAAATAACCATAATAGAAAATAAATTATCAAGGAGATCGCCTGGTTAAGGCGTTTTTAATTGGGGAGATCGAGGGGAGTTGAACCCCTGCCTGCAGGGCCACAACCTGCCGTGATGGACCGCTTCACTACGATCTCCAAAAAGTGTCCCTGGCAGAACTCGAATCTGCAACCTACTCTTTAGAAGAGAGTTGCTCTATCCAATTGAGCTACAGGGACATTTTCACTTAAATTATATCTAAAAATTAAAACAAAATCAAGCTCTACCTAAATGGGTCGGGATAGATTTTTAAATCGGTTTCTTGAAATCTTTTTTCTTTTTCCTGCCAGATTTTTAAGATATCCTGATAGGTTTTTTCTTTAAATTGAAGGGGTCTTTCAATATTTTGAACCTCAACTTTTTTGACTAAGAGGTTGTATTTGTAAAAAATAAAGCCACTGAAAATTAAAGCTAAAAGTAATAGTCCTAAAAAAGTTAAAAAGGCTTTTTCCCCTAAAGTCCGAGGTAATTCTTTAAAAAATTTTTTTATTTTTCTTGTTTTTAATTTCGAAATTTTCATTTGATAAAAACTCTTAATGAAAGAAGTCCTTTCACATCTCCTGGAGAAAACTTTTCGTACTCTTTTGATTTTAATTCGGTTTCAGTTAAATGGGCAATATTTAAATTTTGGATTTCAATTAAATAAAGACCCGATTCCAGTTTCTCCAAAAATCTGGTAAGGTCAGGGAAAGAACCAGCCAAGCTAAGTTGAAATGAAATCGAAGGCCAGGGATCCTTTTCAGTTTTAAGAGGTGAGATTGATGAGATTTTAAGAAGGATTTTGGAATCTCGGGAAGTTTTTTCTAAAAAATGAATAAAATCGACTGGTACTTCCGAGTCAACAAAAAGGGACTCTATTTTTTCTAAACCAGGTGAAATTTCTAAAAAAGTTAGTTTAAATTTTTCCAAATTTTCAATCTTTTTTTCTAAAACTGTTAGTTTTTGTTTTTGGGAAAGGAAATCCTGAGAAATCTTTTTAATTTCTAAAAAAAGGGGATAAAGAACAAAAACAATGAGTAAAATACTTAAACCCAGGAAAAATATTATTGAGATGATAATTTTTTTCTTAAGTCTCATTATTGACTATGACTTATACTCTCTGACAGATATTGTCATCATCATTCTATTTTAAAATTAACTGAAAAGTTAATATCGGTAGCTTGAACCCAGTTGGCGGGTGGAAAATAAATTTCTTTTAGACCTTCAGTTTTTTCCAAATTTTCCTTGAATTGAAGTAAAATTTCTCGATTGGAAGAAAAGCCAGTTAAAGAAATTTGGAAAATTTGGGGATTGAAATTAAGAGTAGTTAAATGAGTTCCCTCAGGAAGAGTTTTTGAAATTTTTTCCAAAATTGAAGTTAAATCAGTTTGACCTTGATAAAAAGTTTCTAATTTGGAAAGGATTAAATTGTAATCTTTAATTTTCATTTCCAGTTCCTGAATTAGCGGGCTTTTTAGTTCTTTTTCCTTTTGCTCCAAATAAATCTTTTGGCTTTCTAAATCAGCCAAAAGAGAAGTTTTTATTGAAAATAAAAGCAAACTTAAAGAAATCAAAAAAGCCAAAATAACTATTCCTAAAATTAAAACCAACTTTAAATTTTCTTCCTCTCTTAATTCTTCCTTTTGTTCAGGTGGCAATAAGTTAATCATGTTTAATTCCTCTTAAGGCTAAACCCAGAGCAGTGGTATACCTTAATGATTCCTCAAATGATAATTCTGAGATCCCTTTTTGGCCTTCGGGCAAAATATTGACCCAGGGATTACCAAGTTCAACCGGAATTTTTAATTCAAGAGTTTCAAGAGATAAAAGTTCGGTTAACCCTTTTAAATTTGCTCCTCCTCCACAGAGTAAAATTTTTGCCACTCCTCGGCCATTGGGTGGTAAATGTTCATGAGAGGCATGGGTTTGATAATAATCTAAATGCCTTTTAATTTGCTGGGCCAAATCAACTAAGGCTGGAATCAGGGCTTCAAAAATCCGTCCCTTTTCTTTTTTTATTTCTGTTTTATCTTCTTTAACCTTCAATTGAATTTTTTCTCCTAAGCCATATTTTATTTTCAATCTCTCAGCTTCAGCCAAACTCACCCCCAGATTTTTAGAAATAATCTTATTAAAACTTTCTGAGGAAACTGGAATAGAGGAGGTAAATCTTAAAGAGTGACCGGAAAAAACAACAAAACTGGTTCTGGTTGCTCCTAAATCAATTAAAAGAATGGGTAAGGTAGTGACTTCATTTTTGATTAAAGCCCGGGCAATAGCTAAAGATTCAATTTCCAAGGCCAAGGGTTGAAGACCAGCCTTTTTCAGAGAGGAGAGATAGGGATCAACTGTTTTTTTAGGCAAGGCAGCAATTAAAACATCGAAATGGTCCAAATGATCATAAACCGGAGGAACAATCCAGGAATCTAAATAAACCTCCTCAATTGGTAAGGGAATGTAATTTTCAGCTTCATAAATAACGGCTGATTTTAAATCCTCTTCTGACATTCTAGGCATTTGAATTACCTCTAAGAAAGCTTTTTCTTCTGGCAAGGAAGCAACAACATATTTTGTCTTTATTCTTTCCCCTTTAACTTTTTTAATTGCTTCTTTAATTATCTCAGCCAATTTCTCTTCGTCTTTGATTTCTCCTTCTTTGATTATTCCTGGTTTAATTTCGTTTTCGCCAAAAGAAGCCACACCTAAAAACTTACCTTTTCTTTTAAGTTTAATAATCTTTAGAGAGAGATCAGAAATATCTAGTCCAAAGGCTTCTGGTTTTAAAGTGAGAAAATCTAACATCTTTGTTTAATTTTAGCAATTTTTAAAGCTCTTGCCAGCCAAAAATCTTAAATTGAGGGCTAACAAAAGGGGTAAAGGGAGGGGGATGATAAAGTAAATTTGGGTCAACATAGGTTTCCCTTTTTAAATATCCTGAGATAACCTGACCTCCGGAAGTCCATTTGGTTCCTACCCGGCCATTACTGATAACTGAACCATAAATCTCTAATTTCTCTCTGATATTCCCAGGATAATGATTTCTGGAAAAACGGCCCTTTTGGGCGATGAAAATTCCCTTTAATTCCATTATATTTGGAGATTGGGGACCAATTAAAATATTTCTTTCTCCAATTAAAGTCAGGCCATCTGAACCATCGAGAGTGGTATAAGTGAGATTGGCTGGTAAAACAATATCAGTATCTTTGGTTGGGTCAAGAAGATTTGCTGAAACAACAGTTACTTTTCCTTTAACCACACCCTCTGGCCAGAGGTTGTCCTCAAAAAAAATTAAAGGACAGCCGGGGTCAATGGTGACTGTTTTGTATAAATATTCACTGGTAATTGTGAAATAATCATAATGCCAACCTTC
>DAIPKT010000097.1:0-1956 GCA_036769645.1 bacterium
CATATTCTAAGGCTTCTAAAAAATCCTCATCCATTCTCTGGGCTTCTTCAAGACCTTCCTTGAAAAATTTCTCTTGTTCCTCAAATCTTTTTCTTTGCTCAATTGGGTCATTGAGTTCTGAAAAACCAAGAACTAATTCCCAGCAGCCTCCGGCAACTAATTGAAAGCTGGCTAATTTAGAAGGATCATTCTCTAAGGGTTTGGCTAAAGGAAAGAAGCCTAAGGGATGGTTAATAATAAAAGTTGGGTTCCAAATCTTTGGTAGACAAATTTTTTTGTAAATTTCATCAGCGATTTCAGCCTTGCCGACTCCAGGCTTTATTTCAATTCCTAATTTTGGAACTGTTTTTTTAAGAGCTTCTAAATGAATTTCCTCTAAGTTGATTTTTGTATATTTTTTAATTAATTGATTGAATTCAATTCTTGGCCAAGGCGGTTTAAAATCTATTACCTTACCTTGGTATTTAATTTTTAGTTTACCGAATATTTTTTTAATCAGATTTTCGAGCATCTTTTCAGTCAGTTTTATCATCTCTTTATAATCAGCATAGGCCCAATAAAATTCGAGTCCAGTAAAATCTGGGTTGTGAGTTCTATCTATTCCTTCATTTCGAAAAATCCGACCAATTTCATAAACTTTTTCAAAACCACCGATTAATAACCGTTTTAAATAAAGTTCAGGAGAAATTCTCAAATATAAATCCAGATCTAAAGCATTCAAATGAGTTTTAAAAGGCCTGGCTTTAGCTCCGCCATAAATTGGCTGTAAAATCGGAGTTTCTACTAGGATGAATCCTTCTCTTTCTAAAAATTCTCTGATTTCTTTTATAATTTTTGAACGCAATTCAAATTTCTTTTTGACTTCCGGATTAAAAATCAAATCCAAATATCTTTTCCTAAATCTTTCCTCAATATCTTTTAATCCATGCCATTTTTCAGGCAAAGGCAACAAACTCTTTGCCAACATTTTAAAATCTGAGGCCTCAATTGTTCTTTCTCCTTTTTTTGTCTTAAATAAAATTCCCCTAACTTCAATAAAATCGCCAATATCAAAATTATCTAAGAAAAATTGATATCCTTTCTCCCCTATTCTGTTCTCTCTGAAATAAGCCTGAATTTTACCGGTTCCATCTTCAAGGTGTAAAAAAGTGACTCGACCATGTTCCCGAAGAGATCTAATTCTGCCAACTAAAACTATCTCTTTTTTTAAACGAGATAATGAGCTGAAATCTTTAAGAGCTTCACCTATTTTATGGGTCCTTTTTGTCTTTTCTGGATAAGCCAAAATTCCAGCTTTTTTAATCGCCTCCAACTTTTTTAACCTAATTCTTCTTAATTCATCAATAGTGGCCATAGACTTTTTTATTATTCTAACTCAAAATTAAAAATTCCTCAAGGAAGCTTAACTAAAAATAGCAAAAATAGCCTTCTATTTTTCTGATTGACTCTCAACTCCTAATAGCTTCCAGAAGTTCTGAGAGTCGAACCAGCTAAAAGCAATCTCTTTAGTCTCCATCTTGCTCCAAGAGTTGACTCTAAAATTAGAATCTCATTTCTCAAGAAATAGCTTTGGGATGTCAGCTCTTTTTAGGAAGATAGAAAGAATCTTTTAAATTCCCTTGAAGAGACCAATACTTGAGATAGATTTTTGAGTTGCTAAAATAGATAAATTTTTAAATATTCTTATCCTTTACGATAATATTGGCTTTTTTGTAAGCAATCTCGTGAGCTTTTATTTTTTACTGATTCTTCTAAATTCAAGGTTTTCGGATAAATAAAAATTCTTGATTTTCCAATTTGGCGAAAGATTTTTTGAATTTCGCGTTTATCCTTAGCTTTAATTAAAAGACTTTTACTAATTTCCTCAGTAAAAGCCATCGCCCTCTCTTTGTTTTAGGTTTTCAATTTCAATGATCACATTTTTTCTTATTTGAATTAACACTCACAATTTTAAAA
>DAIPKT010000098.1:0-1924 GCA_036769645.1 bacterium
AAAAATGCTTCTTTGGGGGAGATGATAAGGGAGCTTTCTAAAAAAGGAGTTCAAATTCCTGCTGGATTTGCTTTAACTACTGAAGCCTATTGGTATTTCTTAAGAAAAAATAAAATTGATCAAAAATTAAAAGAGATTTTTGAAAAATTTGATCCCAAAAGTGTAAAGAGTTTGCAAGAAACTGGAAAAGCTGCTAGAAATTTAATTTTAAAAGCAAAATTTCCTGAAGATTTAAAAAGAGAAATAATTGGAGCCTATCAGATTTTGGGAAAAAAGTATAACCAAGATCCCGATGTGGCAGTAAGATCTTCAGGGGTGGCAGAAGATGCTCCCAGGGACTCATTTGCTGGACAATTTGAGACATATTTAAATATTTCTGGAAAAGAAAATTTATTGAAGGCAATAAAAAAATGTTTGGCTTCAACTTTTAATAATAGAGTTATTTCTTATCGAGAAGAAAAGAAGATTCCCCATTTAAAATTTGCCTTATCAGTTGGAATTCAGAAAATGGTCAGATCAGATTTGGCCTCTTCAGGAGTAATTTTTACCTTAGATACTGAGACTGGTTTTCGAAATGTTATTTTAATTAATTCAATTTATGGAGTAGGGGAGATGATAGTTAAGGGAAAAATTACTCCTGATGAATTTTATGTTTTCAAGCCAACCTTAAAAGAAGGCTACCAATCAATTATATTGAAAAATTTGGGAAGAAAAACTAAAAAATACATTTATGCTAAAGATGGAGGCTTAAAAGAAGTTAATGTTCCAAAAGATGACCAAAATAAATTTTCTCTGGCTGATGAAGAAATTTTGACTTTAGCAAAATGGGCTTTATTGATTGAAGAGCATTATCAAATTCCCCAGGATATTGAGTGGGCAAAAGATGGAAAAACTGGCCAATTGTTTATCGTCCAATCAAGACCAGAAACAGTTCATGCCCCAAAGGAAGTTAAATTTTATGAAGAATATGAAATAAAGACGGCTAAGAAACCAATTCTAAGCGGAATCCCCATTGGAAATAAAATTGGCCAAGGGAAAGTAAAAATAATTCCCGATGTCTCAAAAATTGGTCAATTTCAAAAAGGAGAAGTTTTAGTAACAAAAATGACCGATCCTGATTGGGTGACGATTTTTCCGATGGCTTCGGCAATTGTCACTAATGAAGGTGGGAAGACATGCCATGCTGCTATCGTCAGTCGAGAATTAGGAATTCCCTGTATAGTTGGAACCGGAAAGGCTACTCAAATTTTAAAGGATGGCCAAATGATTACTGTCGATTGTACTTCTGGAGGTAGAATCTTTCTGGGAAAAGTTCCTTTTGAAACAAAAAGATATGATTTAAAAGAGATTCCAAAATTAAAAACTAAAATAATGATAAATATTGGTGCTCCTGAGATTGCCTTTAAAACTTCATTTTTACCAAATGAGGGAGTGGGATTAGCCAGAATTGAATTTATCTTGGCAGAAAAAATTAAAATTCATCCTTTAGCCCTTTATCATTTTGAAAAAATAAAAGATAAGAAATTAAAAAAGAAAATTGAGGAGATTACCCCAGAATACAAAGATAAAAAAGAATATTTTATAAAGAAATTGGCCGAAGGAATTTCTCAGATTGCCTCGGCTTTTTATCCAAAGCCGGTAATTGTCAGATTATCAGATTTAAAAACAAATGAATACCGAGCCTTAATTGGTGGAGAATTATTTGAGCCAGAAGAGGCAAATCCAATGTTGGGTTGGAGAGGAGCATCAAGATATTATGATGAAAAATTTAGACCTGCCTTCGAAATGGAATGCCAAGCACTAAAAAGAGCCAGGGAAGTTTTTGGTCTAAAAAACATCTGGGTGATGGTTCCTTTTTGTCGGACGATTGAAGAAGGAAAAAAAGTTTTGGATTTGATGGCAAAGAATGGTTTAGAAAAAGGAA
>DAIPKT010000099.1:0-1908 GCA_036769645.1 bacterium
GTGGCATCAACTAATAAAACTGCTCCTTCAACTGCCGCCAAAGACCTGGAAACCTCATAAGAAAAATCAACATGACCTGGGGTATCAATTAAATTCAAAATGTATCCTTGATATTCCATCCTGACTGGTTGCATCTTGATGGTAATTCCCTTTTCCTTTTCTAAATCCATCAGATCTAAGTATTGAGGCCTCATTTTTTCTTTGGGGATAGTCTTGGTCAATTCCAAAAACCTATCAGCCAAAGTCGATTTTCCATGGCCGATGTGAGCGATTATACTAAAATTTCTGATGAAATTTATCTGATCCATTTTAAAGCAGTTTTTTAATTTTTCGGCGAAAAAGAAAATAGAGTAAAATAAATTGAAAAATGGCAGCTATTGAAAAGGCTAAAGGTAGACCAATGACAGCTAGATTTTCGACTTCTCTAAGACCAAAAGAGTTTTCAATAAAATTATGAAATAAATTTGGGAAAGTTAATAACTGAGTAAAAGAAAAAGCTAAAGTAATACTTAGAGCAACTGAGGTAATGGTAATTAAAGTCGGGGTTTTTGTATCCTGAAAAGAGAAAAAAGCTCGACTAAGGAAGGGAATCAAAGATTGGGCAAAGATGGAAAAAGAAAAAATTCCCAAGCAAGTGGCAGCTAAATTTATTTCCATTTGGCCAAATTGACTCCTACCAAGGATTACTCTACCAATTTCAACCACTATTTTAATAATCTCAGTTCTAAAAATTAAAATTAAAAGAGAAATGGGAATAATTAAAAAAAGGATTTGGCGGAAGACTGAAGAAAAAATTTTAATAAATTGGTCCTTTTTCTTCTCAGCCCAAGCCCGAGAGAGAGCGGGGAAAATAGCCACGGCAAAGGAAACACCAATCAGACCTATAGGTAGGCTCTGAAGATTATTAGAAAAATTAAAAATGGTAATTGCCCCTATCCCCATCATTGAGGCAATAGCAGTAAAAAAAATTAAA
The DNA here is from genome assembly GCA_036769645.1 of bacterium. GTDB lineage: Bacteria > Patescibacteriota > Minisyncoccia > Minisyncoccales > DG-74-1 > DAIPKT01. Next base: position 974 of record DAIPKT010000099.1, read on the forward strand.
TTTATTTGCTGGGCGGCTATTCCAAAAACTCTCGGAATCATTAATTGAAAAATTCTTTTTATGGCTGGGTATTTCAAATCAAATAGAAATTTATAAGAAAAACCACAATTTATAGCTGAGGGAATCTGAATGGTCAGGTGTAAAAAAGCTCCAAAAATCACTCCCATTCCAACCCCAAAGATTCCAAATTTTGGAGCCAGAAACAAAATCCCAAAAATAATTCCCAAATTGTATAAAATCGGAGTCAGGCTATAAATAAAGAAACGATTAAAATATTGCAAAATGCCAGAAAGAAGATTACTTATCCCAAAGAAAATCGGACTTAAAAAAAGAAGGCGAGTCAAAGGTATAGCTAACTTTATCTCCCCGGGCCCAAATCCTGGGAAAATCAATTTTATTAGCCAGGGAGTAAAAATAAAAAGGATTAAGGAGATTGAAATCAGAAAAAATAAAAAGCCATTTAAAACATAATTTGTCATTTCCCAGGCTTCATTTTTTTGGCGGGAAAAATATTCCGAAAATAAAGGTAAAAAAGCAACAATTAAACCTCCCAAAATTAAAATCTGGTAAACAAAATCAGGAATTCGAAAGGCGGCGAAATAAACATCTAATTCAGAAGAAGCCCCAAATTTTGAAATCAAAAGCCCATCTCGAATCAAACCCAAAATGGCGCTAATTAAATAAGACATTGCTAAAATTCCAGCCGCCAAAGTTATGGTCTTAGTTTGGGAATAAAAAAAACGATTGAACATTGTTTTTCTCTATTTTATTATCTTTGCTCCAGAATATGAGATACATTGGTAATACCCCTAAGATGCCAAAGCTTGCTAAAAATTAGGGTAAAAAGGTCTTTAAGTAATAATTTAAAAGAGCGAGCCAGATCCTCAGAGAGCTCATCTGGCACTGGTGGATCACTTGAGATATTATATCACACC
>DAIPKT010000100.1:0-1907 GCA_036769645.1 bacterium
CATTACCCAATTGAGGAATTTTTGAAATAAATAAAAAATATTCTTCAAAAGAGCAAAAAAGGAAAATTGGCCTATCGAACATCAAGCCGATTTATTTATCAAAAATGCCTGGAGGTGATGAAAGAAAACAAGGGGAAGTAACATCCCTTCAAAATCCCTGGAAAATTTTTGCCTTTGAGGTTTTTTTGTTTTCTTTGACTTTAGGTTTTGGGATTTTGGCCGCTCTTAAGATAAATGAAATTTTAAAAATGGAAGAAATTTTGATTCCAGCTATTTCTTTTTGGCAATTCCTTCTCTATTTTCTTTTGATCACTTTATTTATTTTTTTAATTTCTAAATTTTTAAAAGTTGAAAAAGGAAAGGGAATAATTTTTAAGGCCATTTTTGTTTTCGCTACTTTCGGGGGAGGAGGATTATTATTTAGTCTCTGGTTACCAGACCCTCTGGCCCTAATTTTAATTGGAACTTTAATTTTTTGGTGGTTGAAAAAACCTATCATCTTGGTTCATAACCTCATTTTAATTTTCGGAATAGCCGGCCTGGGAGGAATTTTAGGGCTAAGACTTTCTCCTCTGATAGTGATTCTCCTTTTAATTGTTTTTTCTATTTATGATTTCATTGCCGTTTACAAAACAAAACACATGATAAAAATGGCAAAAGAAATGATTGAGGCTGGTGCCATTTTAGGCCTGATTGTTCCTCAAAAAATTTCCGATTTTAGAGCTAATTTAAAAGAAGTTAGGCCGGGAGGAGAATTTTTAATTTTAGGTGGCGGAGATATTGCCTTTCCCTTGCTATTCTGTTCCTCTTTAATTCCGACTGGAATTTTGAATTCTTTAATTGTTGCCCTTTTTTCCTTAATTGGCCTTTTTGCCGGTTTTTATTTCTTCACAAAACAAAAAATTCGCCAACCAATTCCCGCTCTTCCTCCAATTGCCTTATTTTCAATTATTGGTTATTTGATTACTAAATTGATTTAATGAATAAAAAATTGGAAATTGAGAAATTAAATCAGGAAATTAGAAATTGTAAAAGATGTTCTTTATGGAAAACCAGAAAAAATGCCAGTCCGGGGGAAGGACCGGTTAATGCTCAAATTATGATTGTTGGCCAAGCGCCAGGTGCTGAAGAGGATAAAATTGGAAGACCTTTTGTAGGGAGAGCAGGTAAGTTTTTAAATCAACTTTTAATCCTTGCTAAGATTAAAAGGGAAGAAGTTTTTTTAACAGCCCCTGTTCATTGTTTCCCGCCCAAAAACCGTAAACCAACCAGAGAAGAAATTGCGACTTGCCTACCTTATTTGAAAAAGCAAATTGAAATTATTAATCCCAAAAAATTTATTTTATTGGGCGAAGTGGCTTTTTCAGTATTTTTTCCAAAAGAAAAATTAAATGATTTTCGAGGTAGATGGCTAAAAAAAGATAACAAAGAATTTTTCCCCACTTATCACCCAGCAGCTGGAATGAGATTTCCAAAAATAAGAAAAGTTTTAGAAGAGGATTTTAAAAAACTTGCTGAATTTTCCATTTGAATTTATAAATAACTGATTAGCTCATTAGAAATTATTTAGAGGAGAATGAAATGGAGACCAAATCGTTTTGGTATCAGATTAAGATTTGGGCCTGCTTTTTTTCTTCAAACAGTTATATTTTTTTCTGGCAATTTCTCGATCGATTATATCTTGGCGGTCTATAGCAGTTAGTGGAAAAGTTTAGCTAAGTGGGAAGCTTTACCTCCTTTTATTTTTCCAGAAAAAATTTCTGAAAAAGTATACCCACTTTGGCTTCCCTTGCTGACATTTTTAACTATAATGTAAACCAAAAAATTAAAAATTTTCGAAAAGATTTTCCGAAGATATTCAAAAAAACTGAAGATGATGAGATACATCGGTAACACCCCTAAAATGC
>DAIPKT010000101.1:0-1826 GCA_036769645.1 bacterium
AAACATCTTTGAAGTCTAATTTTGATTTTCCAATTAATTTTAAAAAAGTATATTTGAAAAGCAATTTGGGAAAGCCCTTTCTCTTCCAGAAATCCCAGACTCTTAAAATTAAAAATCCTCCTGGTTTTAAAACTCTTTTTGCTTCTTTGAGATATTGGAGTTGGAGATCCTTGGAAGGAATATGATGGAGAACAGAGATACTATAAACTTTGTCAAAAAAATTATTGGGGAAAGGTAAATTTAGAGTATTGGCTACTTGAAATTTTCCTCGGGGATAATTTTTCTGAGCAATTTCAATCAATCTTTCAGAAATGTCAACTCCAAAATAATCTATATCTTCAGCTTTCAAGACCTTAAAAAATCTACCAGAGCCACATCCGGAATCTAAAACTCTTTCTCCAGCAAAAGTATATTGAGCCAGAGCTTTTAGATCTTCGGGAATAAATGACCTTTTTCTTGCATAATCTTCGGCAATTAGGTTATAATCTTGACGAGTTTTCTCTAATAAGTATTTGGCGTATTCTTTATCCATTATGAATATTAATGAACTTATAATTAAAAATTTAACTAAAAGCCGGCTGAAAAATCAGGCTGATTTGGCTTCTTTTAAGAGGGGAATATCAAAAAAATATAAAATTCCTTGCCCAAGTAATATCAAACTATTAAAAGCTTATCATAAATTGGTTAAAAATAAAAGGCTAAAACCGTCTGAAAAATTAGAAAATTTGCTTAAAATAAGACCTATTCGTTCTCTTTCCGGAATTGTTAATATTTCAGTTTTAACTAAACCTTATCCCTGCCCGGGAAAATGTATTTTTTGTCCCTTTGAAAAAGATTTTCCAAAAAGCTATGTTGCTGGAGAGCCGGCAGCTGAAAGAGCAAAGAGATTAAAATATGACCCTTATTTGCAGGTTAAAAAGAGAGTTGAGATGCTGGAATCTGAAGGTCATCCCACTGATAAAATTGAGTTAAGAATAGTTGGCGGAACCTGGTCTTTTTATCCCAAAAATTACCAGGCCTGGTTTATTAAAAAATGCTTTGATGCCTGCAACAACCAAAATCCCAAAGAGCTTAAAATTTGTGCCATGGCACAAATTTTACGCCAATTGTTTTTGGCTCAGAAGTTGAATGAAAAGGCAAAACAGCGAATTGTTGGATTATCAATTGAAACCAGGCCTGATTTTATCACTATTTCCGAAATTAAATGGTTAAGGAAATTAGGAGTAACCATGGTTGAACTGGGAGTTCAAACTGTTCTTGATGAGATTTTAAAAAAATCTAAAACCGGTTTAACCTCAGAAAAAATTGTCAGGGCAACAAAACTTTTAAAAGAGGCCGGCTTTAAAGTCTTGTATCATTTAATGCCAAATCTGCCCGGAGCTGATTTAGAAAAAGATTTAAAATCTTTCGAAATCGTTTTTGAAGATGAAAGGTTTAAACCTGATTGGCTGAAAATTTATCCCTGTCTAGTTTGTAAGGGTTCTCAATTATACAATTGGTGGAAGGCAGGGAAATACCAGCCCTATTCTGATAAAGAATTGGTTGAACTTTTAATCAAAATTAAAAAGCAATTTCCCTATTGGGTTAGAATAGCCAGGTTAATGAGAGATATTCCCAAAACAAAAATTGAGGCTGGCTGTAAAATTTCAAATTTAAGGGAAGTAATCAAAAAAGAAATGGAAAAAAGAAAGATAAATTGTCATTGCATCAGATGCCGAGAGGTAAGAGAAAAATATAATCCAAGGGAGAAAGTTTATTTATTTAGAGAGGATTATCAAGCCTCGGCTGGAAAAGAGATATTTTTGAGCTTTGAAAATAAAAAAAGG
>DAIPKT010000102.1:0-1802 GCA_036769645.1 bacterium
CCAGAAAAATAGATCGCTCCACCAATAATCAAAGCTCCAACAATAATCGCCAAAACTATTTTATTTTTCTCAAAAAACTCTTTCATTTAAATTTCCTTTACTTGAGCTGTGAGGAAAGGCACAACTTCAAACTAAATTTTGATTGTTTATCGCAGTCTCTTGACAAGGCTGTCTGTCTTGCTATACTGTAAATAGTTTTACAGTACCGCTTCGGTTCGCCGAGGCGGGTTTTTATTTACGCTTTATTTTATTTTTAATATCTTCTAAATAAATATATCTTGAAGCCTCTAATTTTACTTCCCAAGAAATTGTTTTTCGGGAAGAAAAAACTATTACTTTCTTACCGAGGTCTCTTAATTTCTTAATAAGATATCGAAAATCGCTATCACCACTAAAAAGAATTATCTCATCGGTTTCTGCTCTTTCTAGGAGAACATCTGTAGTTATTTCTACATCACAATTTGATTTATACATTTCAGAATAATTATAAAATTTCTTTAAAGGATGATCATTAGAAATTTTAATTACTTTAATAGGTTTAGTTATCGGAGTAATTCTTACATTATCTAAATACCTAAGAAAGCTTGCCATTTTCTCATCATCGGATTTAACTCCGGTATAATAACGAATTTCTAATACGTCCCATTTCTCCTGAAGATACTCTTTTACTTTCTTCCAATTAATAAACCATCCCAATTTCTTTTGCGTGTAAAACATGTTCGCTCCATCGATATAAACCTTTGCTTTTGGTTTCATAAATTTTCCTCAACTTCAGGCTGAATTTTAGCTATTTAAAACGATATCTTGGGCTACATTCACAAATTATCGCATTATCAATTATTTTTGGAACAGATTGATTCCATTCGTCATCTAAGAATTTACTCAAATTTATCTCTTGGGTAATGTAATAAGTGCATTCAATTATATCTAAAAACTTCTCTTTCGATTCATTAGTATTACCAAAGAAAAAATTTAGTGTATTTTGTCTATCCATTGGGATTACTAAATCTGGTAGGAGATAATGCATCATTTTTGAATTGGAGACTAGTTTTCCTTTAGTTTCCATCAGGCTTAAATTATCATATAACTTCCCTAAAATTTCTTTTACTTTTAAAAAATCAATTTTATTAAGTCTATTTAAATTTATATTGGGACAACAGTTCAAAATGATTTTTATTTTCCAAAATGTTTAATTTAAATTCATCGAAATACTTCATTTTTGCTCCTCGAGCGTTCATCCCCCAAGAACTCAAGGTAGCATATAAAAGCTCGATAAAATTATTTCTTTTAAACAAATTTCTCAATGGATTCTTTCTAATTTTAGCAATAACCTTTTTATAAAAATACAAATCTGGCCCTTGATGATAATTAAAGTTCTCAATTAATTTTGGAATATTTTGTACCAAATATTCTTTCTTTTTGGTTAATTGCTTATTCATTTCACTAATTCTCCTTTAAATGCTTTGGCTAAAATAGATTTTTGAGTTTAACTTTTCAACAAAAAGCGCCATTTTCTACGACTCCAATAGATATGGCCTCCAATAAGATATTCTACCCAATTTCGAGAAGTAATTTTGCCACCATAGACATGAGAAGCTTTATCTTGAGGTCCAATATAAACCATGGTCATAGATAGCCCTTTTTAGTTTAACGTCGGGTTTTAAACCTTTAGTGAAAAATCTTGACAACCTGGCCTGGTTTGGCTTTGGCAAATAATTTACATTCTTTCAGGGCAAGTTTTGTCCAATCTTTTAATTCAGCTGGAGCTCTCTTTGAAAATTCTTCTAAAAGTTTGATTGCCT
>DAIPKT010000103.1:0-1773 GCA_036769645.1 bacterium
ATAAGAGAAAAGTCAAAAGAGTTAAAACCTTCAATTGAAAAGTTGGCATCAAAAAGAAGAATATCAACCAAATCAAGCCCATTATCCCCACCAAAATTTCAGTTAAAATAACTCTGATTTCAAAGAGGTGATATCTAATAATAGCAAAGGTCACAATTACTACATATAAAGCTATAAGAGGTTGCCCAATTGGAGGCAATAAAGAAATTCCAAACATGAGAGGGAAATTAGTTGCTCCTCCTCCAAATCCTAGAATTGAGGCTAAAATACAATAATCGATTTGTCTTCGTTTTTCTTCGGAAGCAGTTTTCTTAGCTTGGAATAATTGGTAAAGTCCGTAGCCTACCAAGCCTAAATAGCCTAAAAAAAGAAAACAAATGTATAAAGGCCCTGCTTGAGGCCAATAAAGGAAGGAAAGTACTGGTTTTACGGATTTAATATAATAAGGAGTAAAACTGAAACAAATAAAAATAAAAGTCATTATATATCCAGTAATAAGTAATTGTCTTTTTTTCGCAGCTAAATTTAAGAAACTAAGAACCCAATGTAAATAAAAAATAGGAATTAAAGTAGCACCAAAATTAAGCGCTCTTGACCAAAGAAGGGCAGTCTCTTCTTCTGTCATTAATAACCATCTACAATAACTAAAACTCCAGATAACTACTCCTAAACTCATTAAGAAGAAGGTTTTATTTATTAAATCTTTTCTATTCTTTAAGTAAACAAAGATACCAAGAAGAGTAGCTGTGATGCCATTTATTAAGCTAAATAAAAACCATAAATTCATCCTTGGAAAATTAAAAATAAAAACGGGGAATGCCTACCCCCATTATGTTAAAACCGTAAGAATCAGTGAAGCACCTTTTCCATTCATAGCCTGCTTTCTTAAAAATTTGTTTTAATTCATCTTCGTCTTTAAAAATCATTCTCCAATTTCCTAATCTCATAAGGTGGCAAGTGAAAGGATCCTCTTTTAACATTTTTTTAGAAACATTACTGGCAATAAGACAACCATCTTTTTTTAAGAATTGTTTAATTTTTTTAAGAACAGTAATACAAATTTCAAACTCTAAAGGGCATAAAATACCAATAAGAAGTGCAATATCAAATTTTTCTGCCGGTTTATATTTTAAAAAGTTCCCTTCAATAAAATTGATGAGGTGATTAACCCTTTTTATTTTAGCCATTCTTTTTCCTTTTTCTAGAGCGAATCTATCTTTATCAATATGGATAGCTTTGACATATGAAACATTTCTATAATGGGAAGCAAAAACATCAATTACATCTCTACCAGGTCCAGAACCTAAATTTCCAATTAAAACTTCTCCTCCTTTTTGGCGATATTCTTCAATAATTTTGTGGAGCTCCTCTTCAATAGCTTCGAGCCGAGCTTTAATTGATCTACCAGCTTTTGAATTGAGAAAGTATTGATCAATAGGAGAGAGTAAATTTAGTTCTTCTGCTCCTTTATAAAGAAGTTCGGTAATTACTGAAGTTGCAGGATTGGCAACAGTAGCTGCACTAAAAACACTATGACTAATGAAATAATTATAGAATCTTTCTTCAGTCTCTGGAGAAACTGCCAATCCCTTATAACTTTTTATAAGGAAATTTTTTACTTCAGGATTTTCGCTTTCGAGGAATTTAAATAATTGAATTATAGCTTCATTAAAGTCTGGTTTTTTTAAAATTTTTTCATTATTTTCCATAAATTTTTTAAATTTTACCAAAATTTTGAATCAACTATATTTCTCTTTATTTTTCACCTCTTTT
>DAIPKT010000104.1:0-1753 GCA_036769645.1 bacterium
AAAATATATCCTACAATGGCTTTGCAATATAGCTAGAGAGAAGCATCTACAATTTGAACTGGGGATTCTAACAAATGGTGAATTATTAGATCTGGAGATTTTGTCTTTCCTAAACCGTTATAACCTCGACAGAGTTCAAATAACCCTTGATGGTCCCAAAGAGATTCATGATAAAAGGCGAGTCAGAAAAGATGGCAAGGGAACATTTGATAAAATAATCCAGAATATCTTAATGGGCTTCCATCGGAATCTATTGAAGAAACTTCACTTGAGAATAAACTTTGATCGGCAAAATGTCGAGTTGATACCAGTCTTACTCGATTTACTAGCAGCGCATGATTTTCAGCAAAAAATTGAACTTTCTTTTGGTATCGTCACTCCTACTATCTGTGAGGAGACAGGACAAAGAGTATCTGACACCTATTTCACTGAATTTGGTTTGAGTTTAAACGAAACTGCTACTAAATATCTATGGCTCTGGCAAGAAGCAAAAAAACGAGGGTTTGCTATACCCCAAGAATATCTGGTCGGACCCTGGTGCACCGCTAGAAAAATACATTCAGCAGTGATTGAACCAGATGGAACTTTACTAAAATGCATTAGCACTGTAGGTCGAAAAGAATTTGCCTTTGGGGACATTCTTTCTACAAGCGAAACTTATGATCCAAATTTCAGTAACTTCAGCTATCTCGAGGAATGTTTAGCAAGTGGTTGTCCATTCGTACCAATTTGCGGTGGAGCTTGTCGATTCGAAGCATATATCTCTTCGGGTAGTTTATCAAAGCCACATTGCCAAAGAGAACTTATGGAAAAAATAAATAAAGGGCTCGTGCAATTAAATTTCGGATAAACCAAGCCATTCACTTAGTGAATGGCTCTTTTTTTCGACTTTGAACATTTGTTGTATTATAATTAATTGAATAAGACTATGAAAATCAAACAGGATATTCCTTGGTATAAAAATAAATATTTGGAAAAAGATTGGCTAATTAAACAAAGCCCTCATTATATTTTTCATTATTTTAAAAATTCTTTAGTTGAAAAAGATATTAATAAGATTATCAAAATCAAAGAAAAACATTATAATAAAATCCTCTCATTTCTTAAGGTTAAAAATTACCGTAAGATAAAATATTATCTTTACCCGTCATTAAAAGAGAAAATAGAACTAATGGGTGATGATAGTCTAGGAAATGTAATCTGGGAAGAATTTGAATTAATAAATAATAAAGTAAAGACTAAGAGGTTCGAAATTCATATATTGTATAATGTTAAGAGAAAATTTATTGGTGAACATGAAGATACTCATTTACTCTCTTTGCCTTGGGGATTATCGATTTATCTCTTTAGTGAAGGACTTTCTCAATTTATTGAAGAAAGCTTATTTGGAAAAGATATTGATATTTTATCTAAGAAACTAATGAAGAAAAATAAACTCTATTCTCTAAAATGGCTTTGCAACAACAAAAATTGGAATAAAGTTAAAGAAGAGATAGTTTATCCTCAAGCAGGTTCTTTTATAAGATATTTAATAAATAATTTTGGATTAGAAAAATTTAAAAAAGTTTATAAAAAACTATCGCGAGATAAAAAGGTTAAAGAAAACATCAAAATCATGGAAAGCTCTTATCCAGAATCAATAAACAAACTTGAGACAAACTGGAAGAGATATTTAAACTATTTAAAGTATTAAGAGAAACCTTACTAAAATAAGCCAATTTTACTTTCAAAAACGAGGCTCTTTTGTTTTTGG
>DAIPKT010000105.1:0-1743 GCA_036769645.1 bacterium
AAATGATGTCTAAAATTTCTCGCGTAAGTTTTATCTGGTCTTTCGTTGGTTTTATCGAAAATGGGTCTGGTAGTTTCGGCATAGTTTTAGATGTATTTTCCAATTCCTAATGATTTTAGATATTCATTAATTTTATTAATCACGATTCGTCTCCGATGGTTAAGAAAATCTTCATAATTTTCAATCTTCCACAGATTCTTGTCTAAGGGCACAAATTGCTTTTTTAATTTTGCTGGATCAATCGTAGCTAAATACTCCTCTGGTAAAGAGTTTGAAATTTTCCGATTGGCTTTCTTTGTTAAAAAGGCAATATTGGCGGCATCATCAATGAGAATATATTCGTATTCTGCTTTTTTGAGAAGTGAACGAGGAATTATATGATGTTCTTCGTAATCAGTAGTAGTAATCTTGTGTCCTGTCCACCAGTCCTCGGCTTCTTCTCTTCGGGCTACGATGTAGAGTAATAATTTAGAATTTTTGCTCTTACCAGCGAAGCGTTCTTCATCAACAAAAAGTCGTCCAACCTGTCCTTTTAATAGATGAAAGAGTTTATCTAAATTTTTACTCTCATCAATTGTTTTAATATCTTCATCTAGTCTTGTCTCGGGAGAACCGGCATATCGTCCCCAGAAAGAGGCAAGTAGAAACCAAAGGATAAATTTTTTTGCCTCGTCTTCAGAAAAAGGGTCTCTCTTCTGCGAGATGTAAAATGTAAGAGGAATTAAAACATACTGCGAAGGTAGAATTTCAGAATTTTTTATTCCTAAATTTTCTTCTAAAATTTTAAGACATTCATTTAAGGACCTTTTAGTTATTTCCCAATTATTTCGTAAATCTTTATCAGAAATACTTTTAGCTATACCCCTAAAATAAGCAAGGCGACCCTGTCTCACTGAAATGGCTACTAAAGACCTGATCACAACTCCAGCATTAATATACCATCCATTATCTTCTAATTTTTCGATATAATCTCGGAAATCCTTACGGAATTCACCAGGTATTTTAAGCGCGAGAAGCGCTAACAATAATTCAGTAATACGTATCCGGGTACCTTTTGAGTTAATTTTTACAAATATATCTGCTACTTCTTCATAATCAACCGCAGTCGAAATCGTAAATACAGGAATACTATTTCTTGCTCCCATAAAAATATTTCTAACTTCCCCCAGTTTTCTGAGTGCTTCGTATATTTTTTCTTCGCTCCAAGCTAATTGCTTCAATTTTTCTCTATCTACCACGGAATATTCACCTTCTTGAATAACTTTTGTAACATCGAACCACTCAGGTTTATTTCGAATGGGCGGAATTTCTAACTCAAATTTCTCCTCAAATGGATTAAATAGTAGTTTTATCGTCCTTTCTTTCTCACCTTTAAAAATCGTTCCCTTTTTAACGAGTAATAATGAAGTAAGCCTTTGCTGACCATCAATGACCAATTCGCTATAATTTGATATTTCTTTAGTGGTATCATCAATTGTTGTGATTGGTATGTTATCTTCGAGATTTGTTTGCCAAAGTAAAATCATACCAACAGGGTGATTCTTATACAGCGAGTCAACTAAATCACGAATTTGAGTATCCTCCCAAATAAACTCTCGCTGCATATCGGGAAGAGCAATTCTCCCCCGTTCAATATCTGTTAATAATTCATTGATAGTTTTGTTTAATAAAGCCATATTTAAATTATTCCTTTATCTTTTAATATTTGTTTTGAAATGCGGCGAGCAATTTCCAAAGCGGCAG
>DAIPKT010000106.1:0-1711 GCA_036769645.1 bacterium
CCTTTTTCAAGGAATCCTCAACATCAAGGGAAACCAATTCTTTGTCCAAAACATGTCTTGAATAGCGATATTTATCAATCAACTTTTTCAACCGCTCGATCCTAATTTTGGCTTCAGGTTTAGTCATAAAGGATGTTAAGCGAGAATAAGAGATGATAAGGGACTAAATTGGGGTTGCTTTTAGCGGGTGAGTTCGATGGCTCTTTTGGTCTCTTTGAAAGTTCCGACCGATTTAATGCAATTATAAAAGGCAGGAGGGCTAGGGCAACCAGGCTGGCCAGCGGCAATAACCTTGACGCTATAGGTTGAATCTTCTTCATCTTGCAAACCATTATTATTTAAATCTAAATAACAATCAAGGCAGGGTTCAGGCAGAAGTCCTTCTTTAAGAACTCTTTCAATTCCGGTATCAGCAGCATAGAAAGCAATTATTGAGTTTTCCATTCCTCTCATCATTTTTATTTGACCAAATAAAATAGCACTTACTCCCAGTGCCAGAGCTAAAAGAATAGTCATAATCATAAAGGTAAGATAAAGAGAGACACCTCTTGACTTTTTAGTTTTGACTTTTAAGTTTTGAGTCTTAATATTTGACATCAAGGTTTCTTTGGGAAATAGTGGTTTGAATTTTTATTTCTGAGTTCTCCTTACCTTCTATGGTCAAAAATAAGGTCACCCTCGGTTGGTCATTATCATCTTGGTCCCAGGAATCTGAAGGGCCAATATTAAAAGATTTTACTTTTAAATTATCTGAAGTTAATTCAGAAATATTTCCTCCTTTATTTTCTTTTAATTGATTTCCCTCTAAATAAAATTCTTGGCAGATCCCTTGATAATTTTCAAATTTTATTCCGGTAGTAGTTTTTTGATAATTTAACTTAGCTTCAATACAATTTCCATCTAAATCTTTTTTAGCCATCCTTAAAGCCCGACTCATGTATTCCATGGCGTAGCTGGCTTGACTCAAAATTTCCTGATAGGCTAAAGATTTTCTTTGGGCCCGAATTGCTGAAACAAAGACTCCAGTGGCTGCCCCAACAATCAAGCTAAAAATGGCCACTGCCACCAAAAGCTCAACCAAAGTAAAAGATTTCTGAAATCTAAAGGCTGATTGGTAATTGAGCTTCATAGTTCATGAAATTACACTATTTAATACCATTTATACAAATTTTCTTGGGCCATAACTTTATGCCATCTACCCCTTTCTTGCCAAGAGACTTCAACAACCACCTCCAAAACATCGGTATCTGGTTTAATAGTAATTTTTCTTCTAAAGACAGTGTCTAGACCAGAATCATAATTATAAAATCCCTCATCAATTTTTAAAAATTTTCCTGCATAGGAAGTTAAAGTTAAATCATTATAATCAGCTTCACAGCCTCCAGAACAACCAGTTAGACCATCATTCCAGGAAACACCTTCTATTTCTTGACGAATTTTTAGAAAATTGCTATCTCTGATATTTCTGACAATTTCAATTCCTTCCTGGAGGAGGTAAGCCGCCACCAGCTGAGAAGAAGTTATCTGAGTAAAGGCAATGGTTTTTTGAACCAGAGCAAGTGTTCCCAATACTCCAATGGTAATTAGAAAAATGGCTGCCAAAACTTCCAATAGAGTAAATCCTTTATTATTTATCGGGTTATTCCACATTTATTAGACCAGCTTTGTTAACTTTGATATTCTTGGTTTGAATGTCATTGGTTAAAGTAAT
>DAIPKT010000107.1:0-1707 GCA_036769645.1 bacterium
ACATGGGCTTGACACCCCCTTTTGTTAAAAGATATAATAAAAGTGGCCCTGTATCTTCTAGTTAGATTCTGGGACAAACGCTCTTTTTGGGAGTCTGATATGAATCCCGATCTGAGGATCGGGACTGGGACACCCACTTGAAATAATTTTCCGGATAAGAACTTTCTAGAAGAAAAACAGGGCCATCAAAAAGCACCGTAAAATTGGCGGTGTTTTTTGATTTTGAAATAGTTTCTCCTCCTTAGCTCCAAAAAGGAGATTTGATTTGAACCAATTCTCGCAGTCTGTATTTGCCATCTTCTCGGTCAATTCCACTTTTTGTAGTCCCCAAAAGGGAGATTCCAGAAAAAAAGAATCAGTGTTTAAGGCATTATTGGTAAAACCGATCCAAAAACCTCCTCTTTTAGAATCCGCATTTTAAAATTAACAATTGATCTAGTAGTGGATTTCTTCTAAGGTTCCCCTAACTTCTTCTAAAGCTTCTTTGAGAGGTTTTCCCATTTCCAAAATAATAATTTTTGCTAATTCTTCTTTTTCTTTCTGATTTTCAAAGGGAATTCGACTCCAAGGGGAAAATTTTTTAGCTCTTTTAAAAACATCCACTACCTCATTTTTAATTGAGATTTTAACCAACCCGACAACCCTTTCATTGCCCGGATTAATCGAAGTTAGTTTTGCCATCTAATCTTTCGGGCCAGGCAGAAATCGAACTGCCACTTTACCCACCCCAAGGGCACGGACTACCATTATCCTATGGCCCGAGAAAATTTTCTCTTTCCCATTGCTTTAATGCATTTGGTACAGGCTAAAATTCTTTTTCCGGCAAATTTTTTATAAGTTGGTTTTTTAATATCAATAGGAATTCTAACCCATTGTAAATTTGGATATTTTCTTTTTTTAATGGTGGGATGATATTTTCCTCGAAGTTTTAGTAGTCTCCAGACTAACATCCCTTTTTTCCCGCAGATCGGACATTGTTTCATATTATAATAATTTTATCAAGAATTTCTATTTATTTCAAGTCGTGGTATATTAAGAGAATGGAATATTTATTTCTTATTGCCATTTTAATTTTTTCCATCGTCATTCATGAGGTTTCCCACGGAGCGATAGCGAATTATTTGGGTGACCCCACGGCCAAATACGCTGGTCGGTTGACTTTAAATCCAATCAGACATTTAGATCCAATCGGTTCTATTTTGGTACCTTTATTTTTGATTATCTTAAGAAGCCCAATTTTATTTGGCTGGGCCAAACCAGTGCCAATTAATCCTTATAATTTTCGCGATCAAAAATATGGCTCAGCCAAAGTGGCCTTAGCCGGTCCTGGTTCAAATCTGGCAACGGCCTTAGTTTTTGGCCTGGCTTTAAGATTTTTTCCTGAAATAATAGCTACCCTCCCCGGTCTTGATTTGATGTTCAGCTATATTGTCTTTATAAATATTCTTTTAGCCGTATTTAATTTACTCCCAGTTCCTCCTCTGGATGGTTCCCATATTCTTTTTACCTTTTTGCCACCGGGAATGGAAAATCTAAAAATATTTTTAAGTCAATTTGGAATTTTTATTTTACTTTTCATTATTTTCTTTTTCTTTCATTGGCTGGTTTTAATTATCGATTGGATTTTCGGCCTCATCGTCGGCACCCCATTGTTTTAAAATTGTGAGTGTTAATTCAAATAAGAAAAAATGTGATCATTGAAATTGA
>DAIPKT010000108.1:0-1668 GCA_036769645.1 bacterium
TCCTCAATTGGTAATTTCAATTTTCCTAAAATCTCTCGCATGCCCATTAGTTGACGCTCGGCTACTTTTTTGTTTTTTAGAGAGTCTGAAGCTCGAGAAATAGCTAAAAGTTTTTTGAGATTACCTCTTTCAATAAGATTTATTGTTTTCCATTTTGAAGGAAAAACTTTTACCATTACTCTCCCTCCGCCTACTGGGAAGTAACCTCTTTTCAAAATTTCAATCTCTACTTTAGCACCCATTTTCTCTAAAATTTTTAAGAAAACATAACGGAAGTGATCGATGGTTGGGCTAAAGGGAACATCCGTACCACCACCATTAAAAGAGATTTTAATTGGCTCGGGAAGGAAAAAGGCGGCTGGTAAAAGAGATTGAAGACAGAGAGTAATTGAACCTGCAGTTTCAATTTTTAGGTGAAGATTTTTTGTTTTGGTTTCACCAGGATAAAATTTGATTTCTTCTGAACCCAACTCATCTCCTTCTAAGGAACCATTACAGAGTTGGGCCAAAGCCTGAATTCCCAAAAGATGCTGAGACATTAAACCTGGTTTCGGTCTACCTCGACGAATGTTAATAATATGGCAAGGTTTTTTAGTTATTACTGAGAGAGCGGCGGCGGTCCGCAATATTTGACCGCCAGCGGAACCAAATGATCCATCAATTTCAATCACGTTTAGATTTACCATAAATAAAATCTTCTGCTATAATTAATTTTAGCATAATTTAACATCTTAAGAAGGTGAATTGGAAATTTAGAATTTAATGGGAAATACTTTTTAAAATCAAATCGGTTATATCAACGTTTACCCCCTTTTGTTTAATAGTATTTGTCAGATATAGCTTAGAATATTTGTTCTTGATTTTTGAAATACCAGCAGGTATTACTCCATGGGTAACTAGGGCAATAATTTTTCTTGCCCCAGATTTTTTAGCAATTTCGGCAAATTTTAGCAGAGTTCCACCAGTTTTAATCAAGTCATCAATTACCCCAACTGTTTTTCCTTTAAGACTTTGAGCTGGAGAAAATATTTCCACACTAAAAGAAGTTAACCTTTCTTTTTTTACTCCTGAAATTCCGGTTCGCCTTTGACCACCAATATCTGGAGAAAGAAATAAAACATTTTCACCAAAATCTCTTTTAACCTCCTCAGTTAAAAGGGGGACCGCTGAGATTGAAATTATGGGATATTTTTTGACCCATTTTCTTCCACCAAAATGAGGGTCAATAACATAAATTTTTCTAACCTTGTAATAATTTATTAATTTCTCAATTAAGTTTTCGGCAACATTTGTTTCTCCTTTTTCAAAGACTTTATCTTGCATTCCATAGGGAAAATAAGAGAAAAATACTTCTGGTTTTATATTGTTATCTCTCAAAATTTGCAAAATTAATTCCAATTCCATCAATCCTTTATTTGGCCTTGGCGCTCCCGAATGGAGAACAATCACCCTTTTATTTCTTAATTTATTAGCTTTTAATATTCTCATATAAACCTCACCATCTGGAAAATGTCTTTTGCCATTTTTATTTAAATCAGGGAGAATAACTTCAAAGTCCTTAGTTTTTACTAAGATATTTCTTGCTAAATGCTCTGCCTGAGAAGTTGGAATAATAAAAGTTTTCACAATTCTTTAGCTTCGGAAAGTAATTTTTTGCTAAATTCTAAA
>DAIPKT010000109.1:0-1664 GCA_036769645.1 bacterium
TTTGCCGAGGTCTGTCCCTTTTATTTATTAACAACAATTCTTAATTTTCGGAATCTCTCATTAAAGGTAATCAGAAAAGGGAGAAAAAAATTATCGCGGCCTAACAAATTTAAAGAAATAGTATATTCTTTCGAAAATATGACTTTACAACTAAACTTTTTGTTTCCCACTTCTACTGGCATTTTATGAAGATAGCCCAAAATTCTTCCGGCGATACCAGTAAGATAGATGGGTTTTCCTTTTTCAATTTTTACTCCTAAACGGTCAGCGACTTCAGCCCGAAATATTGAGAAAGAAGCACCTGAATCAACCAAAGCTTTGAATGCCTCAATCTTTTTAGGTCCATAAATAATTATATCAATAATGGGAAACCATTGTTCCCCTCTCCTGGAGTAAGTAAATTCCTTTTTCATAATAATACCAAGATGTAGGGCCCTTCGTCCTCTCTTGGCACCAGAAAATAAACTGCTCTCTTTTTCAGCTTCATTTTTTCTATCTTATTCGCGACTTCCTCAAGAGTATCCGCCCAAGCGACTACTTTATCATCAATAAAAGCCACCCACTTCCCCGCATACTTATCTAAAGAAACAGTTCTCTTATTTACTTTTAACGAAACTTTTGTTTGAGCCATAATATTTGTTAAATGCGGAAAATAGGGACACTTCCATTTTTTCTTTTTCTGTTTTTATCTAAATGTTTTTTCGCCATAGTTTCTACCGAGCTTTGACCTCGCTAAATTTTGCCGAGGTCTATCCCCCTAATTTTTCATATATTCTCGAAATTTCTTTTTTTAATTTAGGCAAGTCTTTCTTCATAATCTTCCAAACTCTTTTTATATTAACTCCAAAGTATTCATGGATAAGCACATCTCTCAATCCTGCCATCTTTCTCCAGGGTATTTCTGAATATTTATTCCTAAAATCCTAAGGTATATTCTTTGCCGCCTCTCCTATAATTTCTAATCTTCTCAAAACAGCATCTTGAATCCGGGTATCTTGGTAGAAATCTTTTTTAGTAATTGTTTTTGTATAATCTTCAATTTTTTCAATGCTTCCTAAAATATCCTCTATATATAATTTTACATTTTTTCTCATAATATTCCTAATTGTCCTTTGAGTATCTCTGCTTTAATAGCTGGCTTGATAGTGCTATATTCTACCAAATCGACTTTTCTCCCCAAAACTTCTTCAATTTCTAATTTTAGACCGATGAAATCGAATAAACTAATGTCTTTCTCAATCTCTACTAAAATATCAATATCACTTTTTTTCTTTGCCTCTCCTCTAACAAAAGAGCCGAAAACTGCTGCTCGCTTCACGCCATAGCGCTTTAATATTGGAAGAATTTTTTTTAAGTTTGGGAAGGACTGACCCTTGTTAAAGCTAATCGGCCATCTATTTTTCTCTATTTTTTGTTCTTTTTTTTGTTCTTTTTCCATATTTTTTTACTTTTCATTTTTTTCTCAAAAGGTAGTTTTGTCATCTTGAATAAATTCATCGTAATTCATGTCTCCTACAAACTTCACTGCACCATCCATTGCCTTCACTATATCTTCTATGTAATCCAAAAATTCTCTTTTCATATCCCGAGAGTGTTGAAAAATTTATTTCATCGGCCAAAAGAACTGTAAAATAATTGCCATGGCATTTATTTTACATTAGTTT
>DAIPKT010000110.1:0-1635 GCA_036769645.1 bacterium
AAAAACCAACGGCTAAAACTTTTCCAAATCCAACGAATTTTGCTAACCATAAAAGCCCAGGAATATAAAGGATTATATTTCCAATTAGCAGGGCCAAAATGGCAGTTTTTAAACTTCTATCCAAACCCTTTTCAGCTAAGTAACCAACTAAATAAGCAGCCAAGACAAAACCAATAATATAGCCAAAGGTCGGTGACATAATATAAGCCATTCCGCCTCCTCGGGCAAACCAGGGAAGACCGGCTAAGCCTATTGAAAGATAAGTTAACTGTGATAAAGCTCCTCTTTTTGAACCAAGAAGGGCTCCAGAAAGTAACACAGCCAAGGTCTGCATGGTTATGGGAACTATTCCGATTTCAATTTTTAGTTTGGCGCAAATCCCGGTTAGGGTGGCAAAACTCAAAACCAGAGCAATGTCTTTTATTAAGGCTAAAGTTTTGTCCTCAATTCTGGGAATTAATATATCTATTAAAGTTAGTCTTTTCGTTTCTACCATTTTAATATTTTTCAACCTCATATTGTAACTCTTCGATTTTTCTTCCTACAATAGGAATATTTTCTATTTTAACTCCTTTCAAAATCTCTGGCAAGTTCTTTTGAGAGGTTATTTCAAAAAAGACTCTTTCTAAATTTAAGGGATTGAAGCTGGCGAAAATCAAGCCAGGAAAGACGATAAATTGATCAGACTTTTGAACTGATTGAGCTTCAGCAATGGTTAGATATTGAGGTAAAATCTGATTTAAATTTTCAATAATTTCCTCCTCAGAATAGAGATATTTTAGGCCGAGGTAATTTTCCTTTTTCAAAAGCTTCAAAATATTCTCAGGAGCTGAAATTTTTCCCATTTTTAAAATCGGTAGATTAATAATTAAATCGGAATTAAAAACCTCTTCAGAAATTTCAAAAGTCAAATTTCCCTCATTTTTCTTTAAAAAATTTGTCCTTGCCAAATCCAAGGGTAAAATTTTGTAATCTTGACAAACCTTGAGAAGTTGGGATTTTTGAGCTGAAGCCTCAATGGGAATTTCGTCAAAACTCTGGCCACAGACTTTAATATTTTCTAATTTTGCCCCTCTCTCGGTTAAATATCTAATCAAACTCTCTAAAAACTGTGGGCTAGTGTTCTCAGCAAAATAGGGATGCTTGGCTGAAATCAAGGTTGGTAAAATCAGAATTTTCGCATTTGGATTAACTTTTATCCCGCCAACTAATTCAACCACTTTCTCAATCCCCTCTAAAATATCGTATTTTATCCGCCAAATAGCCACCGCATCTTTAAAGGAGATAAGCTCCTTTTGGATTGAAAAATCATCGCCAATCTTGTATTCTTTGACGCTTTTTTGAACCCACTTATTTCCTTTTTCATCTTCTAAAACCAAAACAAAATAGGGCACTTTTGGATGGAAAAGAGTAGGAATGGTTACTTTTGAAATACCAATAACCTTAATTTTATTTGAGGACATTCTCTCTAATTTTAAAAAACACTCCGGACATTTTTCAATCGGATATTGCCAGATTCTTTTACATTTTGAACATTGATAGAAAGCCATGATTCTCTTTCTATTTTATTCTTATTTTATCGGCAACTCAACATAAAAAGTGGTGCCCTTGCCTCTACCTTCAGATTCAGCCCAG
>DAIPKT010000111.1:0-1623 GCA_036769645.1 bacterium
TGGAAAAGAGATGAAATCCATAAAAGATATAAAAATTTCGCCTTTAGCTACAGAGAAATGAATTTTATTGGATTGGATTTTAATTCAAGAACTCATGTTCTTTCTCCTGGTTGGACAGCTGGGGTAGCTCCGACGGCTAAATTATGGGATGAAACAAGAGATTGGCTAAAAGATTGTTTGACAACTCATACAAGATGCTTAAACGGATATGAAGGAAATAAAAATATCATTTTCTCTCATATTCCAATTGTGAAAGATGATATAAATGCCTTTCCTTCTGGAGAATTGAAATGCGCTGGTATTACTTCCCCTATTCTTTATAAAGAATGCATTTCCTTACACAATGAATTTAACAAAATCAAAGAAATCATTGAAAATAACTCAGATAAGATATTAGCAAATTTTGGTGGGCATATACATGGTTGGTCTTTTCCACCAATTTCTTTACCTTACCTTACAGAACATTTTATAGATGCTAACAAAGAATATTCTCCCATCGATGGAATTTCAGTAATCACCACCGAAGCCTTAATGGTTAGTGGAAATGAAAAAGATTTATCTAATAAAGGAATAATTAGAATTGTTAAAGTCTATAGCCTCGATGATATTGATGCAACTTCTACAATCGAAGGAAAATTTCTAGCTTTAAATCCATATATTTCTTTTGACTTCAAAATCTTTCCTGGAGAAATTTTGCCTTGTGTATTTCTCAAAGCCCATCTTTTCACCAAAAGAGATTATATTTTAATTTGGGTTTTAGGAGATGGGAATTTTGGTAGAGGAGTAATTGAAACTCATTGCTACAAAAAAGCCGGAATTTACAATATAAAACTGGTGGGTATTGATAAAGAAACCGGTGAAAAAGAATTTATTACTCGAAGGGTTGAAATAAAAGAAGGAATTATTCCAAGGATAATTAAAGTAGCAGAGGAGAAAATAGAATTAATTTCAACTGAACTCGGAGAAAAAGTGTCAGAATTTGGGAGAACAATGAGAGATACGATATTAATAAAAATCAAACATTCTGAAACAGTACCAGTGGGTTTAATTACTGTTTATTTTGAGCAAGCAACTGAAGATATAGATTTAACTGAATTAGTTGCCGATTTAGATATTGAAAAAAAGAAATCAATCCTTTATACACCTCAATGGCCAGAGGTAATTAAAAAAGAAAAAGTGCTTTTCATCCCTATTCATAAGTGATAATTTGTTAAAACTTTCAAAGTCAAAAATTGAGTAAGAATTAAAAATATGAACAACAATCAAACTTCTCAACAATTTAAACCGGATCCAAAAATAAAAGCAATTCTTTCCCTAATTTTAGGAATGATAACCGGAGGTTCAATTATAATATTACCTTTAATAGGTCGCTTAATATCCCCAGCAATGATACTAATGCCATTAGTTCCTCTTATTGCTTTTATTCTCGGCGTAATATTTCCTTTCTTTGCTATAATAGGTTTAATTCTTGGTATCCAGGGTTTAAAATCCATAAAAAGAAATTTTGCCATAGCTGGAATTGTCTTGTGTGTAATTTACTTATTAGTTCTCTTATATTATTTCTTGTTTGACTAAAAATTTTAATCAAAAATGGCTAAGATTTCAAAAATTGTAATCTTTATT
>DAIPKT010000112.1:0-1538 GCA_036769645.1 bacterium
TTGATTTTAGCGCGAGTGAGAGGTCCAACAAAGCCGGTTCCTTTTTTTAAGCCAAAGGGGGTTAAAATTTCATTACGGTATTTTTCTTGAAAGCGGATGACGGCCGATCTTGTCAGATTGAGGAAATTTCCAGTAATTAAGCCTTTGGGATAAATTTCTGGTCCCTGGGCTTTTAAAAATTCTTGAAGACATTTCACTTCTGAATTTGCCATCATTCCATAATAGAGATCATTTTCAAATCTTCGGCAAGAAAATGGACCTGTACCTATTTTTTTAGACTGGGTGGCGGTAATCTCTGCCTGAAGTCTGGCAATTTCTTTTTGTAAAAACTCAATCTGGGCTAAAAGTTTTTTGATTAATTCGGCTTCTGCTTCTGGAATTTTTTCAACTATTGAAGCAGTAAAGGAATATTGATAAAGGGGCTGGAGGTCATTGAAGCCTGAGGTTTTTGTCTGAGCTGAAGGAATAAGAACTAAGGATTTGTCTTTAAGATTGAAATCAGGAATATAAATTGCCCCTTTTTGTTTCTCATCCAATTTAAGGAAATTGACTGAGATTTTACCTTCTAAATCTTCGATTAAATAAGGAATCTTAAATTTTCCTCCGGGAGTTCCAGAAAATTCAAGTTTTAAGATATTCTTTCCGCCAATGATTTTATGCCAATTTCCCGCCCAATCTTTGACATTATTAATAATTGAGAAACTACTTTGGCCAAGAAGAGGTAAAAAATGGATTTGGGGAGTAATTCGCAAATTCTTTAAATTGGGATTTAAATAGCAATATTTGGGGCCTAAATTACAATCATTAACCAAAACGGCAATTGTCCAATCGGTAAAAATTTGAGAAAAATCTTCTTTGAAGCCATTTTTTTGGAGAGATTCATGTATTGAGGGAATGCCAGATTTTGAAGAATGCAAAGAATCAACCAAAATTTTTAAACCATAATGGTCAACTAAATATTGGATAAAAAGAGTAACCGCTCCATAATCATATTTTTTTCCCTGCCATTCGGTTAAAGAATCGTGAGGGGTGTCCAAAAAAGTTTTTACTCTTTTTTCCAAATTACTTCCTTTATAGGGATGATCGTAACTTAATAAAGTGGAGGTATATTCAGCTCGGGCCTCATTTAACCAGATCTCTTCTGTCACTCCTCGGATTATCTCTTTTTGATTAAGAGTAATTAAATGCATAAATTCATGAGCCAAATGAATTCTGGTTAAAATTTCATCAAGATGACGACTATTTAAATAAATCATTTCTCTTTCATTTGATTTTGGGTACTGAATTTTAGGATAACCATCACCAGAATTAAAATAACCACCGGCTTCTTCAATCATTGGATGAATTAAAATGGTAATTCTCTCATCTTTATCAATTCCTGGTTTTGGTTCTGAGCCAAAACTAAAAGTTAGAGTTGGATAAATTTTTTGTTCAAATTCAAAAGCCAGAGAATCTAAGGCAAAACTAACCTTTTGCTTTTGACTATAATCTAATTTATCCCACCAAATATCATCAATATAAAAATAAAGCTGGTTGGT
>DAIPKT010000006.1:0-14044 GCA_036769645.1 bacterium
ATATTCTTTTAAAATACGCGGAAAGGACTTTGTGTCTAATTTTAGGGGTACCTGCCCAGTGGTTGACCACTCCTTCTTTAGGGATTCAATTATTCACCAAACTCAAGCTTGTTTAAGCTCTTTGGTTTTTATTAATTTATAGTAAAATTAAAGAAAGGTTGGTATAATTAAAAAGTAGAGATTATGCCAGAAGAATATACTCGCAAACAATTATGGGAGCTTTATTTAAAGCTTCCTGAGGAATTAAAAGAAGCGGTAACTTCTATAGAGAATACCGATCTTATTTATGAGATTGGTAAAAGAAACGGAATAGAAGAAGAAAAATGTGTTGAAATTACTAAATACGTTGGCTATACTTTATTTGGAGTTTTACCGCCCGAGGAGTTACAAGCAACTTTAGAAAGAGAATTAAAATTAAAAAAGGAGGTTGCTAAAAAAGTGACTCAGGAGATTAATCGTTTTATCTTCTATCCAGTAAAAACCAGTTTAGAAGAGCTTTACAAAATAGAAATTGCTCCCCTGGTAGCCAGATCACTGGAAGAGGTACCATCGACAGAAATAAGACCGGAGGTAAAACCAGAAGAAGTGAGAAGGGACATTTATCGGGAGCCAATTGAATAAGATGAGATTTACAGTTCCCCAATTTATTGAGCATGAGGCGAAAATAGTTGGGCCCCTAACTTTTAGGCAATTTGTTTTTATTGGAACTGCCGGCGCGATTTGTTTTGTTCTTTATTTTTCAATTGGGGAAACAAACTTCTTCCTTTTTCTTTTATTGTCAATAATAATATTTGGAATAGGGGCAGCCTTGGCCTTTTTAAAAATTGGTGGCCAGGGTTTGCCAACAATTTTTGGAAATTTTTTGCGATTCAGTTTAGGTTCTAAAGTCTACATTTGGAAAAAGAAAGAAGTGCCAATAACTGTTTTTAAAAAGGAGGAAATTAAAAAAGAGATTAAAGAAGAAGAACTTCCATTAAAAATTGCTGAAGCCAGTCGACTAAAAAAAATAAGAAATCAGATTGAAACCAAAACAAAATAAGATGCCAGAGGCAACCACCCAACAATTGTTAGAAATAGAGGATATTAGAGAAGGGGTGATTATTTTAAAAAATAAAGCCTTGCGGGGAGTAATCATGGTCTCTTCTCTTAATTTTGCCTTGAAATCAGAAGAGGAACAAAATGCCATCATCTATCAGTTCCAGAATTTCTTAAATTCCCTTGATTTTTCAATTGAAATTGTTGTCCAATCTCGGAGATTAAACATTATGGGTTATCTTGATAAATTAAAAGAGTTGGAAAGGGCTCAAGAAAATGAGTTATTGAAAATTCAGACTGCTGAATATCAAAAATTTATCAGGGATTTAATTGCTGGGGGAACAATCATGTCAAAAACCTTTTTTGTGGTTGTCCCATTTACCTTAATTGAAATTCCCGGAATAAAGACAACTAAAGGTTTCTTTACTCGCCAACCGGTTGCCATTTTTACTGAAGAGCAATTTCAGAGAGCCAAATCTCAGCTCTGGCAGAGGATGGAATTTGTTGCCCTCGGTCTGAGAAGATGCGGTTTGCAATGCATTCCTTTAAATACTTCCGAATTAATTGAACTTTTTTGGAGCTTATACCATCCAGAAGAGGCCGAGGTCGGATATTATCCGGAAATTCCACCTGAAATAATCACATAATGAAAATACCTTTTTTAAAACCTAAAGAAAAAATTCCAGAAAAAATCTTTGAAGCTCCGGCAATAGGAGTAAAAGATATTATTGCCCCGGCTTCAATTACCTTGCTTCCTGATCACCTCAAATTAGGAAAAAGACTGGCTAAATCCTTCTTTATTTTCTCTTATCCTAGATATTTGAGCACGGCCTGGCTTTCTCAACTCATCAATTTAGATACTCCAATGGATATTGGCCTCCATATCCATCCAATCGAAACAGGAATGACCTTAAAACAATTGCGAAAAAAAATAACTGAAGTTCAGGCCGAGATTGCTGAAAGGGAGGAAAAGGGACTAATTAGAGATCCGGCTCTCGAAATTGCCTATCAGGATTTAGAAGCCCTCAGAGATAGGTTAATGACTGCTCAAGAAAAAATGTTTAAACTTGGCCTCTATCTAACTGTTTACGGAGAAACCGAAAAAGAATTAAAAGAAATAGAAACAACTTTAAGGTCGATTTTGGAAGCCAGATTAATTTATATTAAGCCCGCTTCTTATCAACAGAGGGAAGGGTTCAATAGTGCTTTACCTTATGGCTTAGACCAAATCCAGGTCCATACCTCAATGAATACCGCTCCCCTCTCTTCTGTTTTTCCTTTTGTTTCTTTTGATTTGAGTTCAAATGAGGGAATTTTATATGGCATTAATCGTCACAATAATTCTTTAATTCTCTTTGATCGCTTCAGTTTGGAGAACGCCAACAGTATTCTTTTCGCTAAAAGCGGAGCGGGAAAATCAATAAAATGGAATACACCAGTTTTAATAAGAAATAAAGAGAAAATCCAATTAACAAAAATTGGTCCTTTGGTAGAAAAATTAATTAAAAAATATGGTGCTCTTCCAATTGACGAAGAAATTGAAGGGGTAGTTAATCCACCAAAAATCCAGGTTTATAGTTTTGATAAAAATCTTAAAGGAAAATGGAGTAAGGTGACAGTGGCGATGAGAAAGAAAGCACCAAAAATTTTTTATAAATTTACTACTCAAAGCGGTAGGGAAATTACTACCACCGCTGACCACAATCTGGTGATTTTAAAAGATGGAAAAGTAGTAATTACTAAAAGCTCGGAGGTAAAAGAGGGTGAGTATATTCCTTTGCCTCGTGAAATTTATTTTCCAGAAAGAAGTTCTTGTTCCCCTTTAGATGGCTTAAATACCAAGACTAAACAGCCTAAATTAAGGCTCGGAAAAGGCAGGCCTAAAACCTACTTACCAACCAATGATGATTTTCTGAAATTAGCTGGATTTATTACAGCTGAGGGAACGGTTAGGAAAAGTTATCTAGAAATAAGTAATCCCGAAAAAGAAGTTCTTAAGATAATAAAATCAATA
The DNA here is from genome assembly GCA_036769645.1 of bacterium. Taxonomy (GTDB): domain Bacteria; phylum Patescibacteriota; class Minisyncoccia; order Minisyncoccales; family DG-74-1; genus DAIPKT01. The sequence goes on from DAIPKT010000006.1 coordinate 3,050, forward strand.
TTCAGGAAATTAGATATACCCTTTTATGGAATTTTTAATAAAAGGCCAATAGATGGTATTCGAACAAAGGATAAAACATTTGTTAATATAGTGAATTTATTGAGTGGAAGAGGACGGTCGGGAGAAAAAAGAGTTTGGCCCTTTATCTTTAATTTGTCCAAGGAGAAAATTTCTCAATATTTATCTGCCTATTTTGAAAGTGATGGCGAAATAGAAAAAGACTGCTCTATTATAGCGGTGAGCTCTAAATCTAAAAGATTGCTTTCGGAAATCACTTATCTTTTATATTATTTTGGAATTATTGGGAGAATTAGAAAGGTAAACAAAAAAGCCGCCAATTATAATTGGAAAGGTAAAAAGAGATATTGGATATTAACAATATCTGGTCAAGGTAATTTGAAGAAGTTTATCCAAAAGATTGGTTTTATTTCAGAAAGAAAAAAAGAAAAACTTGGAGAAATCATTAAAAAAGAAGATAATCCAAAAGTGATAAATAAAATTGAAACAAGAATTCAACACTTTAAAGATTTAGGAGGATTGAAAAATGAAGGAGTAAAACCTTTCTCTGGCAATGCTTTTAAAATGCTAAAAACAGTCAAGGGTCAATCCTATTCATCAAAAGAAATTAGGCAACTAATTCATCCAGGCTTCCAAGAAATGGACCACCAAATAAAATACTCTCACCCCTCTTTCCAAAGGACCCTACTTTATTGCCAAGAAGGTAATTGCTCTTATGAAATGATTCAGAAACCAGCTCAGTTTGTCTGGCAGAGTTATCAAGATATTTTGGTAAATAAAATTCCAGGGATTGAGGAAAGATTAGCTCAGTTAAAAATTTTAGCTAATTCTGACCTCTTTTGGGATCCAATTGTTAAAATTAAAAAAATTAAAAACAAGAGGGATAAATATGTTTATGATTTAACTGTTGATAATGAAGTATTTTTGGCTGGTCAAGGAGGTATGTTTGTCCATAATTCTTATGCGGTGAAATTGGAAGTTTTACGCTCCCTGATGGTTGGAGTTGAGGTAATAATCATTGACCCGGAGAACGAATATCAATGGTTAGCCGAGGCAGTTGGTGGTTCTTTCTTTAATATCTCTTTAGCCAGTCCAAACCATATCAATCCTTTCGATCTACCCACTCCCAGAGAAGATGAAAAAGCTGAAGATGTCTTGAGGTCAAATATCATCAATTTAGTTGGTTTAATGAGAATTATGTTAGGAGGCCTAACTCCAGAAGAAGACGCGATTATGGATCGGGCTCTAACTGAAACCTATGCGGCCAAAGATATTACTCCCGAAACTGATCCTTCAACCTGGAAAGAGAGAATTCCTTTAATGGAAGATTTGGAAACGGTTTTGAAAGGAATGGCCGGAGCCGACTCTTTGGTTCGAAGAATAAGAAAATTTACTAAAGGAACCTTTGCCCAATTCTTCAATCAACCAACCAATATCCCAATGAAAAAGCCATTAGTTGTTTTCGGTATTAGAGACATGGAGGACGAATTAAGGCCAATCGCTATGTTTATGATTATGAGGTATATCTGGAATGAAGTTCGTTCTAAGTTGAAAAAGCGAATTTTAGTGATTGATGAGGCCTGGTGGATAATGCAAACCGAAGATGGGGCTTCATTTCTCTTTGGAATATGTAAAAGAGCCAGAAAATATTGGCTGGGAGTGACCACTATTACTCAGGATGTTGGAGATTTTATGAAATCAGAATATGGAAAACCAATTATTACTAATTCTTCTTTGCAGTTTTTGATGAAGCAATCACCAGCAACAATTGATTTGGTTCAGAAAACTTTTAACTTAACTGATGAGGAAAAATATTTATTGTTAGAGGCTGAAGTTGGCGAGGGAATCTTTTTTGCCGGCCAAAAGCATGTGGCAATAAAAGTGGTTGCTTCTTATACCGAAGACCAAATTATTACTACCTCTCCAGAAGAAGTTTTAAAAATAAAAAGGGCGAAAGGAGAACTCTAAAGACTCTAGCTCACTCATTATCTCTCAAGGAAAAAATCATGGATATGGTCTAATTACTACTCTTCTTTTTGGTTCTTGACCAATACTTTCAGTGGTGACATCGGAACGGCTGGCTAATTCTAAATGAATAATTCTTCTTTCGTAGGCTGGCATAGGTGCTAGCTCTTTTTCTTTTTTAGTGAGGGCTACCTCATCAGCCAAATTTCTAGCCAATTCCTTTAGATACTCAGTTTTTTTCTTTTTGTAATTATTAATATCTAAATCAATATAAAAATTTTCTTCAATTTTTCTTTTTAGAATTGCTTTTAAGAGATGCTGGATTTCAGCTAAGGTCTGACCTCCTTCGCCAATTAAGATTTGGGGCTCTTCGGTCTTTAGATTGATGGGCAAAGTTAAATCTTTTTGGGGTAAAAATTCTATTTCAACCTCAAGGGTGGCTTTTTGAAAAAACTCATTGATAGTTTGTTTAATTTTTTCCAGATCAACTTGACTTAACATATTTTTAATAATCTTAGGAGGAATCAGCGGCTTTTCCCTTGGCGAAGACCAAATATTGCTGGCCTATTGAAAATAAGGAAGTAACGATCCAGTAAAGACCAATAGCAGCTGGTAATTTCCAGAGAATAAAAACAGTAAAAATTGGAAAAAAATAAAGCATTTGTTTTTGGATCATTTCTGAAAAGCGAGCCATTTGATTCTTAGCTTTTTTAATTTTTGGGGTAATCATTTTGGTCTGGAAAAATTGGCAAATTCCAGCTAAAAAAGCCAAAATCAAACTAGACTGGGCTAAATTTATTAGGCCTAGAAACATTGGTTCTTCAGGAAGCGGAGGGAAGGAAATAAAATGATAAAGAACTGCCAACTCCGAAGAATCCAAACCATCTTTGAAGGTCATAAATACCCAAAAGAGGGCAATTAAAATTGGTAGCTGAATCAAAAGAGGTAGGCATCCGCCAAAAGGATTAATCTTTTCCTTTTGATAAAGTTTCATCATTTCTTTAACCTGTCTTTCTCTATCTCCTTTAAATTTCTCTTGAATTTTTTGAATTTTTGGTTGAAGTTCAGACAAAACTTTTTGGGATTTTATTGATTGAGCCATTAAAGGATAAAGAACTAATCTAATTAAAATGGTTAAAACAATCACGGCGATCCCAAAATCATGGCCGGGTAAATATTTGTATAGTAAAACTAGAATATTAAACAAAGGTTGATACAATATTAAATTGAAAGTATTGATTAACAATTCCATTGTTGAAATTTAGGGTTGGTCTATTCCACCAGGATGCCAGGGATAACACTTAATGATTCTTTTTATTCCTTTCAAAAACCCTTTTAACAGCCCATATTTCTCAATGGCTAAATAAGTATATTCTGAACAGCTGGGATAAAACCGACAATTTTGACCAAGGCTTGGGGAAATAAATTTTTGATAAAATCTAATAATTTTGAAAACTAATCTTTGAAGCATTTTGTTTTCTGAAATAATTTATTTATTGTTTCATCGAGCTCCCAGAAATCTTTTTCCTCTAATCCAGGAGTGGCCAGAAAGACTAAGTCTAATCCTCCTTTAATTTTTTTAAATTTCAATCTCACCAATTCCCTTAGTCTCCTTCTGATTTTATTGCGCAAGGTAGCTTTTTTTGAAACTTGCTGGGGAACAATAAAGGCGAATCTTGAATTTTTCAAACCATTTTTAACTATCTTCAAAATTAAAAAATCCTCTTTAAATCCCTTTCCCTCTTTAAAAACTCTCTCAATATCCTTTTTTTTACTTAAACGATTTTCTTTGGGTAACATAATTAAACAGTCAATTTCCATCTTCCTTTTTTCCTCCTTCTAGTGATAACCCGCCTACCTCCTTTTTTTCTCATCCTCTTCCTAAAACCATGAGTCCGTTTTCTTTTCTTTTTTTTCGGTTGATAGGTAACACCCATATTATATTCTTTATCCTACAAAAAATAAAAAACGAAGTCAATTTTACTTTCTTGATCCTTGTCAAGTGCAGAAACTTGAAAATTATTAAATTTCGCTATAATATCATTAGCCGCTAAGACAAGGTAGTCGATCTATTATGAAAAAATTAACCGAAACAACAAATATAATAAAATATTTAGAAAAATTAGATTGGAAAAATTTAGAAGAAATAACCTCCCGTACCCAAAAAGTACTTGAAAATTTATTTACAAATCGGAGAATCATCGTTTCATTTTTAAAAAATGTTTTAAGAGATGAAAGTCTAATTTTATTAGCTGAACATTATGATTTTTTTGATAAAATAGTTCTTTATGTAGATAAAAAAGATAGATTTCGTATTAGACTTCATATTTTTTCTGGTGATAAAACCACTAAATATAGACCTCACTCTCATAGATGGAATTATTCAAGTGAGCAGTGTGCAAAATTATTAAAGAACCATCTTTTACCTTATTACCCATTAACTTTACATATTACCAAGTCAATTAAACCAGAAATTCATCCAGCTATTGCTTTATTCCCATCCTTATTTTAGATTCCCTAGAGAGACTTTCTTTGTTTCAAACCCAGAATATTCCTACCTATCGAATCGATCAGAAGGCGGTAGACTATTGCCTACTTTAGATAATTTGGCTGGAATGGTAAAACGCGGATTCGATGGTGTTGATAAAAGATTTGATAGATTGGAAAAAGCGCTTAAAGATTTTCAAGAAGAAAATTCTCTTGAGCACGAAGAGATTAAACTTAGATTAAGTCAAGTAGCTTATAGATTTGAATTAGAGGAAATAGACAAAAGGTTGAAAAGAGTAGAAGTCAAATTAGGTTTAAAATAAATTTCATAGAGATGTCTAATTCAAAATTTTAGGCAGATTATTTTAAGGTTTATGATATTTTCAAATAATCAGACTGTTAGCAAAATAGTAGGGACTTGACAACCTATTTAGGTTTTGTTATGGAGAAAATAGAACATTGAAAAGGTGTAAAAAATGCAAAAAGAATTGAAAAAACTAGAGAGGTATTCCTTCTGGAATGTGAGATCGGCAAAGACAGAGAACTTAATTAATTGTGCTTCGTGTACAGGTTGTAGCGGCTGTAGTGCTGGATGTTCAGGGTGTTCTACTGGATGCGGTGGATGTTCAGAGTGAGCAGAATCTTAAATAAACAGTTCAAAAAATTAAGCGTCTTATTAAATTTGGAGGGAAGACGCTATTTTTTTCACTAAAGAGGTGAAGGAAATGAAAATTTGCATGATTGGTAAATACCCACCAATAGAAGGCGGTGAATCTTCGAAAACCTATTGGTTAGCAAAGGCTCTTGGAGGAAAAGGACATAAAGTTCATATAATCACTAATGCTTGGGAAGTTGAGACAAAATATAGAGAACAAATTACTAGTGATGATTTAAACGAACATTATCAACCTAAAAATATCCACGTTCATAATACAGATCCTTTCATAAATCCAGCGTTTATCCCATATTTCAAACCATATACAGAAAAGATAGCAAGTAAAGCCATTGAGGTAATAGAAAATTTCGATTTACAACTAATTGACTCCCGGTACCTCCTACCTTATGTAATCTCTGGATTCTTGGCAAAGCAAATCACTGGTCGATCTCAAATTATGCATCACGCCGGAAGCGATATGAGTAGACTTTTGAATTCGCCATTTCTGAAGAAATTGTTTCTCTCGATATTTAAAGAAGTAGACAAGATCGTAACTTACCCAGCAATGGTTCCTATCTTCAAATCCTTTGGTATCCCGGAAGAAAAGATGTTTCTTAATCTAAAAGTTAATGTAAACACCAGCGAATTTAATCCTAGAGGTCCGATATTCGATTTATCAAAATATATAAACAGAGATATCGACGATACTCCAGTGATTACTTATCTTGGAAAAATAGGAGTTACAAAAGGGGTATATGAATTAGCAGAAGCTGCCAGCGGCATTGAAAGGGAATTTGTATTACTATTCGTTACCCAAAACACAGGTTTAGAACACTTTCGTGGATTTCTCAAAGAAAAAGGGCTAGAAAAGAAATCCATATTCTTAGGTTTCGTACCGCCATGGAAAGTGCCACCGATAATTCGTCGCTCTACATGTGTGGTTACACCTGAACGAGACTTTCCTGTGGTCTCGCATACTCCAATTCTACCCAGAGAAGTTCTTGCGTGTGGAACTTGTCTCGTCTTGAGTACCGAGCTATACGAAAAACTCAAAAGGATTGGGTTCTGCGATAAAGAAAACTGTCTCGTTATCAACCCCAAAAATATTCCAGATTTTCGGAAAACAATGGAGTTAGTTCTGAATGATCCTGAGCTCCGAGAAACAGTAGCCAAAAATGCCCGTTTGACCTCAGAAAGGATAGAATGTTTTGAAGACTATGTGAACGAAACAACAGTTCTTTATCAAGAGATAATCAAAAGCAAGTAGTATTCTATCATGCCCTGAAAAAAACAGGGCGTTTTTTACTTTCTTTTTTAATAAGATTTATTATAATTAGAGTAATGAAAAATGATATTCCAAAAATAAAGTTCTTTTATAGTCCGATTTACGATCTTTTGCTTACAGAATATGAAGGAAAATATTTTGATAAGGGCCAAAAAAAAGAAGTCGAAAACTATATTCAACGACTTCAAATAGAATGGCAGAAAGTTAATAAGCCCATTCTTAAATTTTTATTAAAAATTTTTCAAAATAATTTGAGAAAAAAAGAAATAATTTGTTATATAGTTAAATATTTTAAATTTTCAGGTATTTCCCATCCTTTGACAATCAAAATGACGACAGATGTTAAGGAGGCAATAATTAATTTAGTTCACGAACTTATTCACATTTTTTTATCTAAAAAAAAATGGAAAAAAATTTCTCAAAATTTAGTTAAAAAATTTCCACATGAGGAACTGGAAATTACCCTTCATATCTATATTAATTTCATTCAATTTCAAGTATTAAAAAAATTTTTCGAAAAACCAGTAATTAAAAAAATGCTTAGAAAATATAAAAAATTGAAAAGAACTGCTAAGGCCTGGAAAATTGTTTTAAAAGAAGAAGACACATTGCATACGTTATTAAAAATTTGAAGTGAACAGAAAATTTGCTTGACAAACCAGCGTAATTTGTTAAAAATAAACTAAGAAAGCACTTTAAAAATAAAAGGGAGGGTGAGAAAAAAATGAATCAAAACCAAGCTGAACAGTTTAGAAAAAGACATTTCACTTTACAATGGCATGTAACATCGGACTGTCCCAATCGATGTAAAGGTTGTTATATTGAAGATTTCGAAAGAGGGAAGGAGTTACCAGTTGAAACTTGCTTAGAGATTATCGATGACTTCCATAAGATGATTTCAACTCTGAATGTGCCAGGTAGAATAAATTTCACAGGAGGCGACCCACTTGCAAGATCCGAGATTTATGATCTGATTAACTTTGCTACTCAGAAAAAAATCATGGTGGGTATACTAGGAAATCCAGAACTTTTGGACCGCACTGCTGCTCTCAGACTAAAAGAATTAGGAGTTAGGCGCTACCAAATAAGTATTGATGGATTAGAAGAAACTCACGATAGTTTAAGAAGTCCCGGAAGTTTCAAAAGGAGCTTACAAGGTCTAAAGATACTTAATTGGACGGGAATTCCTTCAGTTGTAATGTTTACATTAAGCAGGCTAAACGCGAAAGACCTTATTCCAGTGATTCGACTGATGGCAAAAGAAAATGCTTATATTTTTGATTTCGCTCGGTTAGTTCCTATTGGAAGGGGGAAAGATTTAAAAGACGAAATGTTGGAACCTTTTGAATATCGGGAGATCCTATTACATGTCTTAGAAGAATATAGAAAACTTCAGGAAGCAGGTTATCATACGATTTTTGGAAGAAAAGAGCCTCTATGGAAATTACTCTATACAGAAATAGGTTTATGGAGACCGTTACTAACTCGAGGAGAGAAGATTATTTATAGTGGCTGCGGAATAGGAATTAATCTCCTAACAATTCTATCCGATGGAACTGTATATAGTTGTCGGAGAGTACCGATTACCGTTGGAAAGGTACCTGAACAAAGCCTATTGGAAATTTTCTTAAATTCAGAAAAACTAAATGAAATGCGGCAAGAAGAAAAAATAGAAGGTTGTAATCAATGCGAGCTTTGGCAATTCTGTCGAGGTTGTAGAGCAGTGGCTTTTGGTACCTCCGGTTCCTATTTTGCTCCTGACCCCCAATGCTGGAAAAGGGAAGAAAAATGAATAGCCCAGATTCTAGTTCGCCTTTAAGAACACTACCAAACAAAAATCTGGAATTAAGACGAATGTGGGATAGATATGCAGAGGCTGACCGAGAATTGATTTATCCGGGGGGACCATCAAAAGGACACTTGAACAGACTAATAGAGCTTTTTGTTCCTTGTCCGGAAGGTAATATAGAGAAAATAGCTGTTGATGTAGCTTGTGGTACGGGCGCTTTATTCTCCTTCATCATTGATAAAATTAAACCGGATAGACTAGATGGAATAGATTGGTCAGAAAAAATGCTAGAGAAAGCCAAAAAAGAAATTGTACGATTACAAAAAGAAGGTGTGACCAACAGATTTAATCTCTATTGCTACGATGTATCGACTGCTCCGTTACCTTATGCAGATAAATTCGTTAGTGCGGTGGTATCAAATCTCGCAATTTGTTATATCCCTGGTGGATGGAAAAAACATTTAATGGAACTATCGAGGATTCTTAGAAATGGGGGATATCTGTATATAGGCACTCTAATAGATACATGGACTTTTGGTAAAGTACCACTAGATGGTGTTAAAGATCCTGTTCGGGCACGGAAATATAGAGAAATGATTGTGCAGATTTCAAAAGAGGCAAAAAAACATGGGGCAGAATTCCCTTCCCAAGAACAATTGATACATTCTTTAAAGGTATTAGAATTCAAGAATATCAAAATAAACTTCACCTTCCATAGAAATGGGTTAGTTCTTAGAGCCCAAAAAAAATCAAAAACTCCTTAAACAAAAAGGAGTATTTTTTTAATTAAATTTTGCTAATTTCTAATTTCTCCCGAAGCTCGAAAGCCTAATGTAGAAAGGAAATGATAATGTTAGGGTAGAGGGAAATAGAAATGTCAGGGTAAACTAGTAGAATGGTTGAATTATTATTAATAATTAACCACACCATTCTACTGTGACCTCCATTTCTATAAAGATAATGCGTAATAAGGAAAAGGGTTAAAATATGGAAGATTTTAAGAAATTTCCCGAATAAAATTAGCCAAAAATACCGAAAAAATAGCTGAAATCTTATTACGCATTAACTTTAACTGTATTATTTTTATAATTCTTTTATCTTTAAGAAATTCAATAATGGAGATTGAACCACATTTAATATTTAATTTAGTTTATTAACCATCTTAAAGAAAGGTAAATTTTGATAATAACCCAGGATAGCATGGATTACTGTTTAGTGTGTAATGGTTGAATGCAAAATAAAAGTTGACAGTTAATTTTTAAGTAATTTTTGGATTTTTTCTTTCGACCTTGGATTGATTTTGAATGATAGTTTTTTAATCATTTTTGACTTTTGTTCTTTTTCAAAATAAATAAAGAGTTGTTCTTCTTTAAGATTCCATTCAGCTAAGACAAAGTAGTTAATGTAAGGCTTGGGTAGAAATACTTTCTCATTTAAGACATCAATAAAAGCCTTCCCTGTTTGTTCTTTGTCCTCCTTTACTTGTCTGATAAAATATATCTTGGGGATGAAGTTTTTCTTAATCCTGGACTTCACTTTTTTGGGTTGATAACCAGTATATCTCTGAGATGAAAGGTTGAACCATTCTAATTTTTCATCTACTTCTTCTATTGACTTGAAGTCAATCCTCTTCCAGAACTTCCGAGCAAAGAGACTGTTATTGCCTTCAATTGAGGCTTGTAAGAATGGTCTCCTTGGCACAGCAAAGATGGGAATGACTTGATTCCTCAAGAGAAAACTCATTGCTTTAGAAATATTTCTTTTTCCTGAAGCTGAACCAATGATTGCCAATTCATTATCAACTTTCATAAAATCTGGTTTCTCAAATTTCTTGAAGAAATGATCAGATTGCTCAATAAAATTATCGGCTGTTTGCCCTTCTATCCGCTTAAAATAGCGTAATCTTGGTTCTTTCTTAAAAGAAAAGGCAATGAAGTTTAAAGGTTCTGTTCTACCAGTAATGTATTTTTTACCGATAAAATCACTTTCTAATACTCTACCCCCTAAAAGATTATAGATAGTATATTCTGGATAACAAAGATATTGAGCTGCTCCCCTCTGTCTGTCTTTTCTTTTCTTTCTAGAAAGACCTAAATCTGATAAGATTTGACCAATAGTTCTTAAAGGTGGTGAGGGAATATTAGAATATCTTTTTCTCCACTCCTGTTCAATAATAGTAGCTCCAGTATAGAATTCGGAGGGATTTTGTTCTAAATCCTGAAAAATCTTTTTAATTTTTCTTTCAGTTTCTTTTGACCACCTTCTTCTTTTACCTTTTTTCCAGCCACGGTTGTCTTTTGTGAAATCCTGGTCAGGAGAAGCAGTCCATTTAATTACAAAGGGTCTACTGACTTTTTTCTTTCTAGCAATCATTGATTTTGAAAAATGATGGTTAAAGAACAATCTATTAACTTCCTTTCTTAATTTGAATAATTTTTTTTCATAATAATGTTGATTACTATTTTTAAAATTAACGATTTTGTCCATAATATGCAAGAGAAAGGGTGTCAACTTTCATCTTGCATATAACCTCTAGCTGTTTAAGGCTCTACCTTAAACATATTAAAAATGGGATATACCTTCTTCAATCTGCCAGATAGAGCTTGCAAGATTGAATAGGAGAGTTTTTGTATTAATTTTTCAACTTTTTATTGTGGTATAATATCTGTATGACTAAAAAAGAAGTAAAAAAGAGGATTGAGAGATTGAAAAAGTTGATTGATAAATATAGATATTCAAGGCATGTTTTGGACAAAGAATTGGTTTCCCTTGATGTTGAGGATTCCTTGAAAAAGG